>NZ_QRHS01000006.1:0-223 GCF_003470905.1 Roseburia sp. AM23-20 | reverse complement strand
TTGTGCTGCCGTCCGTGGCAGCACAACACTGTGTTACGAACAGGCAGACTAAGATTGCCTAATTTTCTCCCAAAGTCACAAAACAGGTCTCGGCTTGATGCGATTTGCCAGACGTAAGGCTGTGAATCACCCTTCGCTGGGGAACTCATTTTACAACCTTGGGGGTGCGTAAATTTTTAGTGTCTTATGTTGATAAAAATATTTCCAAATAACTATGTTTAAT
>NZ_QRHS01000059.1:0-3082 GCF_003470905.1 Roseburia sp. AM23-20 | reverse complement strand
AAAAGAGTGTATCAGAAAAATATAGTTGCTGACAGATACGGATGATTACGTACTTACCTCTGTTCTGCGCTCAACTGTTTCCATCTTGAAATCAGTTCTTTCTCTTCGTCTGTTAATTCAATTAGATTTCCATCTTCGCAGAAAAATTGAGATAACGTCATTTGAAATGCGTTGCATATTGCTTCTAATGTTGGAAAAGTCGGCGCATTGTTCCGGTTAAACATATTTGCCACTGTGGAATGCGACAAATTCGCTTCTTTAGCTAAGCGGTATTCCGTCCAACTGCGCTCTTCAATTAATTCACGTATTCTACCTTGTATATCCACCCTAACACCTACCCATCTGTGTCTATTATACTGCCCAATTTGATGGTATGATACGATGAATAAGTAGATATATTGTTGCCATTTTGGGTTGTATATTAAAGATTGCAAAGTAGCTTGTTCTAATCTTCTAATTCAACCTAATAATTTAAAAGTCAGAATAACCAACATATTCATTTTTCCCACTCTTTCGTCCTTTCTTCTGAAAGACAACGATATCGTGGATACACTGGCATATAATAAATTTCTGCAAAGCCGTTCACTCCATCAAGCAAAACCATTTCTTTTCCCCTGACCGGCACTTTATACATTTTTGATACATCCCAAAACATTTTCGACACCAGCAAAAACGGTTTTTCTATCACATCAGAAAACAGTGTATCCTGATTTTCTTCCAAAAAAAGAATGGTTCGCTCCGGTAACTTCGCCAATTCTCTTCTTTGAACTGCCTGATAATCCAGTCTCTCCATCCAGTTTCAGATCCTCGGCACCGGATTCCCTGTTTCTTCCCAATTCAGCCGATAATTTTTCAATTTTACTTTGGTTAAATCATGTAGTTTCACGTCAACTTGATTCATTTTTCTTACACGCATAAAAACGCAGCTCTTTCGCAACAAAAAATTGTTTTGAAAGTAGTGCGTTAATATCAGCTTATTGGAACTAAATATTCAGTTTTGATTTCGAATGTCCTTAAGTGCACCCAAATGGAAAATTTCGCCCTATAATCATTAATCTACATGAATGAACCGCCTTCGGCGAGTTTGAGATTCAGTCTGTGTTGTTTTTTTACTCATTGCTATGATTATGGTAATGCTTTAAGGAAAAGGATGTTAGACGTCCTTATGTTGAGGCATAATAAATAATATTTATACTACTAATATTACTTCGTGCATCATAAATCGACTTGATTTCTCCCCACTCAAAGTTACTATTTTCAAGCACTCCAAGCTCCTTCAGGATTACATCATGCAAGTCTTTTCTTTTAGATTCATCTTTCTCTGAATACTCCTCATCACAACAAATTAAAGATAACATATATATTTTCCCGTCTCTAAAGAATAAACTAACTATATATTTTCTATTTTTTATAATCTGTGGTCCATCCAAGTATATAATTCTGATGCCATCTTGATTTGTATAATATTTTGTTTCTTTAAATTGCTCAAATGTGAAATTAGGCTTAACAACCAGTTCATTATCAATTTCTACAATTCCTTTGCTTATATCCATCTTATAGTCAGCTCCTTATTTATATAACTTAATATTATCTACAGGTATTAAAATACCTTTGCTTATCAAATCTTGAACATCTGGAACATAATATTGTGGCAGTCCACCGTTTCCAAATTGTGGATTTGCATTTGTGATTCCATATGCACTAGCAACATCTTCATTAAACAAATAGCCTTGCATCTCGCCCCTATAACCATGCATAGGATTTTTCTCTACTTGCAGTCCCTCAAATATTGTTGTTGCATTTCTTCCCGATTGTTCAATTGCGTCCAAAGTAGTAAAATACTCTGTTCCATTAGGCTCACCTCTATACAAGATGGTTCCTTTGTTAACAGTAACATCTGTATATTCATCAATCCCTATATATTTTCCAGAACCTTGCCAACTTCTAGCCAATTGAGAAGGAGTTGCATTTTCCCACGTCACATTATTATTTCCATAGGTTTCTCTAAAATATCTGCACCATTCTTCTCCCGAATAACTATTACTACCACTCTCAAGAGCCTCACGCATCGTAGCATCATAATTTGCAAAAATACTTCTTAACTTATTCTGTGTTGCTGCCATTATCCCATCAAGGATTTCTCCTATGACAACACCTGTTACAAAATCTGCCACCATCTGTCCTGGATCAAAAGCATATGCCCACTTCTCATCCCATGACATACTGTCATCAAAGACTGCATACGCAAGTCTTTCACCTGCTGATACCGCCGTATCTACAACACCTTCAGTCAAACGATGTGCTCCCGGAAATTTTGCTCCAAATGCCCCCGTTATAAAACCACTGACAGCCGATATTCCTACATCCCGAAAAGCTTCTTTCGCACTTCGGACATTTCCGGTTGAAATCTCCTCTCCTGCTTTCATCGCTGTCGTAGATAATGCACCAATACCCGCACCTATAAACGCCCCGGCTAAAATACTTCCAGCTCCAAGCGTTGCTATACTAATTGCGGCACCAATGGCACATACTGCAACTACTCCAAGACCGATTGCAAGGTTTCTCGTAAATCCATCCCAGTCAAATTCACCCTCCTTAGGTGCATCATCATAGGGCGGATACCCAGTATACTTACTGGCTGATATTCCTGCCAGCCTGCCCAGCATATCCACACTGCCGTTCACACAAAGACTGGATGCCCCTTCTGCATACAATGCCATGATATCCGACATTCCCTGCATGGCAATCCCTGTCATGCTCTCCAGCCGGATTCCTTCTTTTGCCATCAGGACCAGTCCGCCATTACTTTCTATGGTAGTCCCTGTTTCATCCTCAAAGGTAATCTTTCCTGTCTCCCCGCCATCTAATCCCATGCTCTGCGGATACAGGTCCATTCCTTTCCCATGCTCTGACCGGAAACTTTTCTTCTCTGGACTTCCCGTCCCCTCACAGATGCTTCCATTGGTACGGATACACCCTGTCGCTATTCCCTGCGCCTCATCTCCATTTCCTATATATAATGATGTTTTTGTTCCCTTCTGCGGCATACAGTACATCAGGTTTCCCGTCGCCGGGGCAAATC
>NZ_QRHS01000058.1:0-3108 GCF_003470905.1 Roseburia sp. AM23-20 | reverse complement strand
GATTTGCCCCGGCGACGGGAAACCTGATGTACTGTATGCCGCAGAAGGGAACAAAAACAGCATTATATATAGGAAATGGAGATGAGGCGCAGGGAATAGCGACAGGGTGTATCCGTACTAATGGAAGCACCTGTGAGGGGACGGGAAGTCCCGAGAAAAAAAGTTTCCGGTCAGAGCACGGAAAAGGAATGGATCTGTATCCGCAGCGAATGGGATTAGATGGCGGGGAGACAGGAAAGATTACCTTTGAGGATGAAACAGGGACTACCATAGAAAGTAATGGCGGACTGGTCCTGATGGCAAAGGAAGGAATCCGGTTGGAGAGTATGACCGGGATTGCGATGCAGGGAATGTCGGATATTATGGCACTGTATTCAGAAGGGGCGTCCAGTCTTTGTGTGAATGGCAGTGTGGACATGCTGGGGAAGATGACAGGCCTGGCGGGGACAGTATATCAAAAGTATGATCCGTTTGAGGACGCACCTCAGGAGGGTGAATTTGACTGGGGAGGATTTGCAAGAAATCTTGTCATGGGGCTTGCTGTAGGAGCTGCCTGCATAGCTTTAGCTGTATTTTTGCCGGGGATAGGAACAGTTGCTGCGGGTGCATTGTTTGGTGCAGGAATGGGAGCAATTTCAGCATCAGTTGTAGGAGCGGTGAATGATTACTCCAGTGGAAATGTCAGAAGTCTGGGAGAAGCAACTAGAGATATGGTGATTTCCATGGTTACTGGGGCTATTACTGGCGCAATTGGTGCGGCATTTCCAGCATTAAATTGGGTTGGAGAAGGGCTGGTAGATCTTGGAAGTGGCGTACTGACTAGAGGAATGTATGCGCTTGTTGATTCCAACATGTCTATAGAGGAGAAACTAGCGTATGCGTTTGACTGGAAACAGATGGGGGCAGATTTCCTTACTGGTGTGGCAATACACTTTGTATTTAAAGGCATAGATGAACTAAGGACTGGTAAAAAAACGGCATATCGTGGTCAGTATTCATTTGATATGAACGGAAATGAGGTTTCTTGCATATCTGATTTTTATGACATTGAAAATTTGGCAGCTATAGAGGATGCAAGATTTTATAATGAACCTACATTTTATAAGGTAGAAGTTGGTGGTAATCAAAGTGTATATGTTTCGACAGGGAATATAAGGCAAAGTCAATTTGCGGAAATTGTAAATCAATCTTCTGGAGATATTTCAATAGTTTCTGGTATGCATGGAGGACCAGATGGATCATTACTGAGCGAGTATAATGGTGTTTCGGGAAAACAATTATTGAACGAAGATTTAAAAGTATGGGGGGATTCACTAAATATAAAAATATACGATGTAAGTAAATTGAGCTCAGAAGAATTGAAATCAGTTATAAAATCAAGTGACATTACAATATGTGGTTGGTGTTTTAGCGAAAGAAGCAAATTATTATTAGAAGCACTTGGTTGCTTATAACGCGAAATGATAGATACTTTTCTTTTGGTGAGTGCTATTTTATGTTAAATTATATAAATATCTGATTTGTATACGAGGAGAGAGAATAATGAATTCTGATATGACAAAGTATTGTTATCAACATTTTGAAAATGCATACAATATTGGGTGGAATGTAAATTTTGATAGTACAGTGGAAAGTAAAGAGACATTTGATTCAATATTCATAGAAAAGCTGACTTTATATTGTGAGAATCCATTAAATAGCGATTTGAATGGTGTATGTCGTGAAACAGAGATTGATGGGAAAAAGTATGTAAAAGGGTTTGGAGAAATACGCATCATTGATTTAAAAAAGAAAATAAGATATGCGGCGCCAAATGTTATTATAGATGATATATTAAATGGAAAATATATACCGCCAATAGAATTTGTCGATGCAGTTTTAACAGGACCGACTTTTGATTCTGAAGAATATCAGGAATTTTATTTAAATTATTCGGAAAAAAACTTTTGGGGAGAAAACGAAGAAAATTTAAAAAAAATAGTTAAGGTATTGGAATTGGCAGGAGATTTTGAAGGCTTTAAAGATTATATTTTGAATAACGATTTGATAAATATAGTTGTCCCTAAAGGTTCGTTACTTAATTATACAATCACAGAAGGGAAAGAAAAGGAAGCACTTTGGCTTATTGAAAATGGTATAGATATTAATGCTTTTGACGGTTTGGAACTTATGACGGCAATAAAAAAGAACAACAATATAATTGCAAAAAAATTAATAGATGAAGGTATTGTTATTAACAGTAGAGAGATGAAAGATAATCCTTTAGTTAGTGCGATTCGTTTTTCAAATGCCTTTCTTGTAGAGGAACTTATGAAAAATTACAGGAATTTGATAGTAACTTATTCAAACGAATATGTAAGAAATTGTAGTGTTTTAGATATTGCTGAAAGAACGAAAAATGAAAAAATAATAAATATAGTTAAGAAGTATTTAGTATGATCTATTGATGTTAATATAAATTCAAAAAAATTGATAATAGTTGTTTTTCAGGTTTAAGTTCGTAAGAGAATAATAATTTTTTGATATGTTTATAAGTTTGGAGAACCAGTGACAACTGATATTCCAATGTTACGTGATGGAACAGTTTATGAAGTTTATATTATAAGAAAAAATGGTGATTGTAGTAAAAATGAAATTAAAGCGATTGAGAAATTATGTAATGTAAATTATATCAAAGCGAGGGTAAATTGGTAGACAAAGTGTTTTTATTGCGGAAGGGGACGCATATAAGATGAAAGATTTGACCCAAGCAATATCAATTTATGAAGTAAGACCTTGGTACTCATACTAATATATTTTACCTGCTTCGTTAGGTCAGGAAGAATAGGAGAGGCTTATGGCAGAAGGATTACAAAGGAGAATTGAATATTCCGATTTAAAATTTATCAGTTCCTTTGCCATGGAAAAGATCCTTGATTTTCAGACATGGGAGGTTCCAGGGGAACATGCCAGAGGAAACTTTCGACTTCTGTTGTCAGAAAATGAGATAGGCATAAACAGCATGAATGCACCCATACAGCTTTTGGGGCAGGGGAATACTGCGGGAGCGTTGTTCAGCGGATATCCGGAAAAGGTGGAAATCAAAGAAGAAAGAGGATACAGGATTGC
>NZ_QRHS01000057.1:0-3419 GCF_003470905.1 Roseburia sp. AM23-20 | reverse complement strand
AGGCGTGTTCGGGACTTTCACCCATTAGAGCGCGCCCATGGCGCGCAAACCAAAAATGCACAGTTCCCGATAAGCTAAGAACTGTGCATCTTTTTTCTTCAATTTTACAATTTCTCTATTTTTCAAACAAGAACTTCTCGATTTCAAATGGCGATAAATAAATCTCTCCACCATCATCAGTTTAATTTTCGTTTAGATTAACGATTTCTTTTTCCTGTATTCTCTGTCCCTCGGATTTCCTCATGATAGAAATAATCTACGATCACCGGATGTCCCTGCGGGACTCTGCCATAAGGCATTTCATTATCCACAAAGGGACAATCATACTTCTTAGCCATTTCCTCAGCTTTTACTTCAAGTGCTTCAAAGTAGCTGCGGTTATGCTTGTTATAGATCTCGTCATAAAGTGGTACAAGATCAGGATATTTTCCGGCGATATAATCCATAATTGTCTTTTTGAAACCGCCTCGAAGATTGAGATTTTCGAGCCAGAACAGATCGCACTGATCCTTTACCTGCTCAAAGATTGCTTCAAAATCTGTGATACCGGGAAATACCGGGGATACGAAACAGACTGTACGGATACCTGCTTCATATACCTGCTTCATAGCAGCGATACGGCACTCAATGCTAGAAGCAGAGTCCATATCGTTCTTGAAATTTTCATCTAGTGTGTTGATCGACCATGAAACGGTTACTCGTCCAAGCTTCTTCAGCAGATCAATATCCCGTACCACAAGATCCGACTTTGTGCAGATCAGAATATCTGCGTCACTGCCGATCAGCTGCTCCAGAAGTTTTCTGGTATTCCCGAATTGCTCCTCCTGTGGATTGTAGCCATCTGTCACAGAACCGATGACCACCCGCTGTCCGGCATATTTCTTCGGATTCTTAATTTCCGGCCAATGCTTCACATCAAGGAAAGTGCCCCATTCCTCCTTGTGTCCGGTAAAGCGCTTCATAAAAGAAGCATAGCAATACTTGCAGGCGTGTGTACAGCCTACATATGGATTGACCGAGTAACCGCCTACAGGCAGACTGGACTTGGTCATGATGTTCTTTGTTTCCGCCTCATTAATGAGGATTCCATTTATTACTTCTGCCATGATTTCTGTACCTCCAACACTTTATTGAATTCATCCGGCATTTCCTGAATCATATTTTCATTCCCTATGATAGGGACAAGATCTTCCTTCATAAATACCGGAATGTCAAGCACATGCGCCTGATCTGTCAGAGACCATGCCCACTCCGGCTCCGTATGAACCTTCCTGCTCTGAACTCCAGTCATGGTGCCGACAACGATCCAGTTGATCCCGGAAAGATCAACTGAACCTGGATTGTCGAATAGCGGCTCAAAGGTAACATGATAGTGTTTTGCTCTGACATTTTCCCGTAGTGCGTCAATACGCCACAGTTCTGCTTTTCTCGTCACCGTAACACCAAACCATGCGTTTTCCAAATCTGTATCAAAATCCAGCAGATCTGGTCGCTTTGTAAGGAACAGGAACTGATGCTGTGGATTTTCACGGATTTTTTCAAATACCTCGTCTCTCCATTCTGACTTCCAGCCGGAAAGATCGCTCATGCCGGTAAGAAGAAAGTTCTGCGGACGTTTCTTTTCCATCATCTTGAGTTTACCCGGAAAGAATTCAGGGTCAGCAAAGTCATCAATCATATGCCAGCGTTTCACATTATTGCGGGCATAGCAATATGCACACCCCACTGTACATCCGATGACGATATTCATGTTTTGAATCTGATCTTTGATACAAATACTCATGATTTCTGCCACTCCTCAAGATTCTTTCTGATACGGTCGAGGCATTCCTCAAACTGGGTAATTTCTTCCTCCGAAAAACCTTTGTAGTAAATACTGCCCATTTTATCAGATACAGAATCGTATTCGTCCTTTAAGGCATGTGCTTTTTCAGTCAGAAACAGGAGTGTTTTCCTTTTGTCCGTTTCAGACTGAACACGTCTTATCAGCCCTTGATTTTCCATTCTTTCCAGCATCGTAGTAAGAGAAGTTATCGCTAATCCACACTTAATCGAGAGTGACCTGATTGAGATTCCATCTTCCTGCCACAGTACATAAAGAATACGCCCTTGGGCTCCGTTAAACGCATCAATATTCTTTTCGCTGAGAATCTTCTCAAAGATTCGATCTCCAAGTTGTTTTATTTTGGTAACAAGAAATCCTCCATTCATTTTTACACAAAAACTCCTATATAGTATTTTATCAAATAATACTATATAGGAGTTTTACTGTCAACAGTTTGTATGTCTAAGTAGAAGTAAATTCCGATTTCTCAGTTTCAAAAACTGGAAGTTATAAATATCTTTGCAAATATACCATATCTATTAACTGTACACCACACTCATAAATTGGGTGGTCATAATTGTCCGTAAAGAAATTCGGAATATTGTGAGATCGGACAAATCCGCATTTTTCATAAAACGGTACGGTCAACGGGCTGTCACCTGTTCCAACCTGCAAAATAGAATATTCATCTGCATATTTACTTACAAGGAAGTCAATCAATGCTTTCCCATAGCCCTGTCCTTGATTCTGAGGATCAACTGCAATATTTTTAATTTCAAGTATTCCATTATCTTCATCAGTAACGACACATTCAGCTTTTACATTACCATCTTCAAGTACATACATAGTACCTTTTTCAAGATAGTGATCAATCATATTTTCCTGCTCATCAGCTAATAACAATAATGCTATAAATTGCTTTTTATTCTCATTCACTTCTCGGATTTTCATATCTATTACTCCGTCAAACTAGAATTGAGATTTCATGTATTCCAAGGAATTTAATAATTGTTATATTTTATTATCAAATATCTCTCAAGCCCTTGAAAACACTAAGTTTATCGCAGGTGAGCTTTCCCTTATTGTTTCCCTTGTATTATATTGTCCCACCAGTGTTTACGAACTCTGATAAGGGCAAATACAAGGGCAAGAAAATCCTATAAAACAGTATAACACAAAATTAAAACGACATGGTGAACTGATTGAAATGCTTCTATTTTTTTAACAAATGATTGATTGAACGATAAGGAGATTTGATACGATGAGAACGATATTTGCAGAATACAATCCACACAGAAACAGCATTGATGTATATACCAGTGCTGGCTATATGCTCCGCATTGACTGCTGGGAAGCAGAAAAGAATTTAAAAACAACACCTGGATCAGATTGTGCGTTAAATGCACTTGCTATTGATGAACCACTTGAATATGCAAGATTGTATCTTGATGGAACGATGCAAATGTGGGTAGATGCGGAAGATTCCTTAGAAATTTAATTCAAAGATAAAAATAGTGTCTTCGACACCTCAACTCCCCTGCCCCCTCATTCATGAGGGGATTTATGGGTTTTCTTTTTGTTGCAATCCCTTCAT
>NZ_QRHS01000056.1:0-3760 GCF_003470905.1 Roseburia sp. AM23-20 | reverse complement strand
ATTTGGGGATTCATGGTACAGTTATCAGTTCAGATACTGTTCCGTGAATAATTCAGGATTATGTATTTTATGAGTGAAAAAAGAATTATAAATGTATATTGTATAGATAAAATTTGTACATTTTATGGTAAAATGAATGATGTAGAAATAAATTTGAGGAAGAAGCAGGTGGACTTCTGGAGGATACATCATTCGTTTTGGTTAATCCGAGGTATATAGAAGAGTACCATTACGACAAAGTTGTTCTGCAGAATGGCATATCATTGGAAATCAGCAGGGCAAAGAGGGAGAATACACGTTTGATGTACATGAGGAAACTTGGAAAATAGGGAGAGAGAGGAAGGAAAATGACAATCGCATTAATATTGGTAGAAATATTTACAGTGATTATGCAGAGAAATGTATGTGAAAAAGCATTTGACCGAAAACCGGCAGGAACAGCGGTACAGTTCATGGTATGGGCAGCTTTTTATATTATTTCAAATGTGACTACATATTTTTTTGAATTGCCGTCATGGCTAAATATGGTAATTTTTTCAGTGACCTTTTTTGGCGTTTTAACCTGGTTATATGAAGGTTCTATTAGAATCAAACTTGTGCTGGTTCTGTTTTTGTGTCTGATAGGAATGCTGTCAGAGGTGATGGTTTGCTTCATCGGAATTTTGTGCGGCATAGATATTATACATATGATGGGAAATACAGAGGTCGCAATCATGTATACGATTTTATCAAAATTAGTCTGGTTTGTTGAAATCAAGATTGCGCTGCTGTTTTTGAAAAAAAATAAAAATATAGTAATCAGAAATATGGACTGGCTAGAGGTGTTTATTGTGCCGGTGAGCAGTATTTTTATTGTTATGGCGATATTTGTACCATTGACAGATGAGTATGTATGGGCGAAATTGATTGCATCCATATTGATATTGATTGTAAATCTTTTTACATTTTATAATTATAATGAATTACAGGAAAAAGCATTGTATCAGGCGGAAAGGCAGTTCTTGACGCAGCAGGTGGAAAATTATGCGGTTCAGCTTCAGGAAATGAGTAAAACATGGCAGCAGGCACGGGAGTACCGTCATGATATGAAGCAAAGGTATCTTTTGATTGAATCCTATTTAAATCGAAATGAATATGAAAAGATACGGGAACTATATCAGCAAAGTGTAGAGACTTTAACAGAAGAGGATAATCTTTCAAAGACAGGAAATGTAACTTTTGACACAATAGTCAATTACAAGGCGGCAGTTGCGCAGAAGAACCATATAAACGTAAAATTGGATAACATGATTCCGTATGATATGAAATTAGAGGACGTCGATTTATACAGTCTGTTGGGAAATCTGTTTGATAATGCGATTGAAGCAGCTAGTAAAGTAGACATAGAAGAGCGAGAGATAAAACTGCTGGCAAAAATGTCTGGAAATAATTTGTATTTGGAAATGGAGAACCCCTATACTGGCAATCTGAGAAAACAGGGGCAGAATTATCTTACAACAAAAGGGGATAAGAATGAACATGGATTGGGGCTTAGAATTGTAGAAAATATTATCAACCGTCATAGCGGTCAAATGATTATAGATGATAAAGAGAATTATTTTAGAATAAAAGTGCTTCTTTATAATATTGGAAAATAGTATTAGAAATAAGAGCGACTGTCGTAATATGTGTGTTGCGGAACCCAGGTGTTGAAATCAAGCAGATTTTGGCACCTGTTTTTTTGCCTGAAAACAAAAAGTTACAAGTAACAATGAAGTTTTTTACAAAAATAGGGAGAAAAAAAAGAAAGCCATATACATTGGGATATACGCAGTAACCTACAGAAGAAAAATGGAGGAAAATGCAGCATATCCCAGTAAACATGAGAAGACTGATAAAAAGTACTGCTCAAAAAGCGGTGTATGAGATATGGAAGAAACAAGTAAAAAGGCAAATGCCAAAATGCTTGTTAATTTCATCATACACTGCTTTTTTTGTTTGACATAAGAGTGGCTCGCGAAGCGTGTCACTCGTTGTTTTTCATGAAGTTCATGAAGTGTAATATCCGGGCGCTGCCCTTTTCGATTTTGAAAATTTACAAAATCGGAAAGGAGCAAGTCAAAGATGGCAGAAAGAGAAAAATATTATATCGGATTGAACGGACAAATCTTTGAAGTCAGTAAGGAACTTTACGAGACATATTACAAAGGGCAGCGCAAGGAGAAATACTTTCCCCATGATCTGAAGCAGGAACATACAAAGGTGGATAAGGAAACCGGAGAGATGATTGTCATTCCCAGCAGGGAAGATTCTTATGAGCGGCTTCTGGAAGCAGAGAAGCAGTTTGCAGAGAAAACGGAGAAAGTAGAGGATGTGGCAGTTCGGGCGGTCATGCTGGAGTAATTGAACGAAGCCTTACGTACACTTACAGACGAGGAGACAGCTATCATTCATGCCCTGTTCTACCAGGAGATCAGTGAGGTGGAACTGGCGAAAAAATTAGGAATAGCCAGAACAACCTTACAGTCACGAAAATATAAGATTTTAGAGAAATTGAGAAAATTATTGTAAACTATTGCCTCTTCATTTATTGGCTAAGTAGATGAAGGGGCAATAATCAGTTATATAATAAATCAGCAGATTCTTGATGGTAATTCAATTATAAAGACAATTACCATGCTGAAAATATAAAGAATATGGCAACTAAAAATGTATGATTGCAGATATATATGCTAAATATTATTATATGTCTTATCTACAAAATAAAACAGGAGGTTTTTGCAATGCTTTTAAAAGAAGAAATCAATAAATATTTGAATTATTGTAAATTTCAAAAGGAACTTGATGATAAGACGATAAAGGCATATAAGGCGGATTTGGAACAGTTTATTACAGTAATAGGAGAAAATAATCCCGATAAAGAAATGCTGAATGCATATCTTGTATACCTTCACCGTATGTATAAGCAAAAAACAGTCAAGAGAAAAATTGCCAGCGTGAAGGCACTGTTTCATTATTTAGAGGAAGAAGAACTGATAGAGATAAATCCATTCCATAAAGTAAAGACAAAGTTTCGGGAGGAAGTGATTTTACCCAAAATTATTCCGAGAGATATTATAGAGCAGTTGCTGAATCATCTTTATAAGGAAAGAAGTATTAAAGAATATTCAGAGTGGCGTAAAAAAATCATTTTAAGAGATATCGCAGTAGTGGAGACGCTTTTTTCTACAGGGCTGCGCATCTCGGAATTGTGCCATTTGCAAAATAAATATGTAGACTTAAAAAACGGTGTGTTATGTATTCAGGGCAAGGGAGGAAAGGAGCGATATCTTCAAATAGGAAATAATGACGTACTGTCTATACTGAATGCCTACAAAAAGTACTTTGAAGATGAGATAAAGAAGCAGGGATATTTTTTTGTCAATCGTTATGGAAATGCGCTGTCTGAGCAATCAGCCAGGAGCATGATACATAAATATGCCGGTGAAATTCAGGCAGATATAAATATTACACCGCATATGTTCCGACATTCCTTTGCGACCTATCTGATGGAGGAGGACGTGAATATCAGATACATACAAAAAATGCTGGGACATGCTTCGATTACCACAACGCAGATATATACATATGTAACGACTGAGAAGGAAAAAGAGATACTGCAGACAAGACATCCGAGAAATAAGATAAATATAGGAGAAAATTTCGATAATTTAGTATATTAAGATTGCTAAATATTGGGAAAGTTTGTATAATTAATATAGTAACGATAATTAGGAATTAT
>NZ_QRHS01000055.1:905-3881 GCF_003470905.1 Roseburia sp. AM23-20 | reverse complement strand
TTTGGTCAAGCCCTCGATCGATTAGTAACAGTCAGCTCCACACGTTACCGTGCTTCCACCTCTGCCCTATCTACCTTGTACTCTTCAAGGGATCTTACTCACTTTTGTGAGGGATATCTCATCTTGAGGGGGGCTTCACGCTTAGATGCCTTCAGCGTTTATCCCTTCCGGACTTGGCTACTCTGCCATGCCGTTGGTCGACAGCAGATACACCAGTGGTCCGTCCATCCCGGTCCTCTCGTACTAAGGACAGCTCCTCTCAAATATCCTCCGCCCGCGCCGGATAGGGACCGAACTGTCTCACGACGTTCTGAACCCAGCTCGCGTACCGCTTTAATGGGCGAACAGCCCAACCCTTGGGACCTGCTACAGCCCCAGGATGCGATGAGCCGACATCGAGGTGCCAAACCACTCCGTCGATGTGAACTCTTGGGAGTGATAAGCCTGTTATCCCCAGGGTAGCTTTTATCCGTTGAGCGATGGCAATCCCACTTTATGCCACCGGATCACTAAGTCCTACTTTCGTACCTGCTCCACCCGTCGGTGTCGCAGTCAAGCTCCCTTCTGCCTTTGCACTCTTCAAATGGTTTCCGACCATTCTGAGGGAACCTTTGAGCGCCTCCGATACCCTTTCGGAGGCGACCGCCCCAGTCAAACTCCCCGCCTGGCATTGTCCCACCGCTGGATCACAGCGGCTGGTTAGAAACCCAATACTGCAGGGGTGGTATCCCAACAGCGACTCCCTTGAAACTGGCGTCCCAAGTTCTCAGTCTCCCACCTATCCTGTACGTGCAGTACCGAATCCCAGTACCAAACTGGAGTAAAGCTCCATGGGGTCTTTCCGTCCTGGCGCGGGTAACCAGCATCTTCACTGGTACTTCAATTTCACCGGATGCATTGTCGAGACAGTGCTCAAATCATTACGCCTTTCGTGCGGGTCGGAACTTACCCGACAAGGAATTTCGCTACCTTAGGACCGTTATAGTTACGGCCGCCGTTTACTGGGGCTTAAATTCAAAGCTTCATCTTGCGACTAACCTCTCCTCTTAACCTTCCAGCACCGGGCAGGCGTCAGCCCATATACTTCACCTTACGGTTTCGCATAGACCTGTGTTTTTGCTAAACAGTTGCTTGAGCCTATTCTCTGCGGCCCACCCTGAAGTGGGCACCCCTTCTCCCGAAGTTACGGGGTCATTTTGCCGAGTTCCTTAACAATGCTTCTTCCGTCGGCCTTAGGATTCTCTCCTCATCCACCTGTGTCGGTTTACGGTACGGGCACATATAAAACAATAGCGGCTTTTCTCGGCACATGGCTCACACACTTCGCTACTTTTATTTCGCTACACATCACGTCTTTGGCTTATCAGGCGGATTTGCCAGCCTGACACCTCTTCCGCTTGTACCGGTATTTCCATTCCCGGCTTATGCTTTCCACATGCGTCCCCACAGTTCTGTTTATATGTGGTACAGGAATCTAAACCTGTTGTCCATCGGATACGTCTTTCGACCTCTCCTTAGGCCCCGACTTACCCAGAGCAGATCAGCTTTACTCTGGAAACCTTAGATATTCGGCCGGAAGGATTCCCACCTTCCTCTCGCTACTCATTCCGGCATTCTCTCTTCTTATCCCTCCACTGCTCCTTCCGGTACAGCTTCGTCGGTCTTAAGAATGCTCCTCTACCAATCACTATGTGATTCCTAAGCTTCGGTGTCGTGTTTCAGCCCCGGACATTTTCGGCGCAGGACCTCTCGACCAGTGAGCTGTTACGCACTCTTTGAATGTATGGCTGCTTCTGAGCCAACATCCTGGTTGTCTTTGAAATCCCACATCCTTTTCCACTTAACACGCACTTTGGGACCTTAGCTGTAGGTCTGGGCTCTTTCCCTTTTGACCACCCAACTTATCTCGTGCAGTCTGACTCCCATTCATCATCTACATGGCATTCGGAGTTTGATATTCTTTGGTAAGCTTTGACGCCCCCGCGGAAATTCAGTGCTCTACCTCCATAAGACTAAAATGAGGCTAGCCCTAAAGCTATTTCGAGGAGAACCAGCTATCTCCGGGTTCGATTGGAATTTCTCCCCTACCCACACCTCATCGCCACCCTTTTCAACGGATGTGCGTTCGGTCCTCCATTGCCTTTTACGGCAACTTCAACCTGGACATGGGTAGATCACCCGGTTTCGGGTCTACGCGTGCTGACTGAACGCCCTGTTCAGACTCGATTTCTCTTCGGCTCCACACCTTAAGTGCTTAACCTTGCCGGCACGCGTAACTCGCCGGACCGTTCTACAAAAAGTACGCGGTTCATCATATAAAGATGTTCCACAGCTTGTAAACACAGGGTTTCAGGTTCTCTTTCACTCCCCTCCCGGGGTCCTTTTCACCTTTCCTTCACAGTACTATGCGCTATCGGTCACTAAGGAGTATTTAGGCTTACGGGGTGGTCCCCGCTCATTCCATCAAGGTTTCTCGTGTCTCGATGTACTCTGGATACCGCCATGTCATCTTTCCTTTCGCTTACGGGGCTTTCACCCTCTCTGGCAGGCTTTCCCAAAACCTTTCTGCTAGGATCAACGAATCAATTATGCGGTCCGAACCCCACGGTGCACGCACCATGGTTTGGCCTCTTTCCATTTCGCTCGCCGCTACTTTGGAAATCGATTTTTTCTTTCTCTTCCTCCGGCTACTTAGATGTTTCAGTTCACCGGGTTCCCTTCCATACGTTATGGATTGGCGTATGGATGACTGGAGTTCGTCCAGCCGGGTTTCCCCATTCAGATATCTGCGGCTCAATGGATATTTGCTCCTCCCCGCAGCTTTTCGCAGCTTATCACGTCTTTCTTCGGCTCTTAGTGCCAAGGCATCCACCCTGCGCTCTTTCTTGCTTGACCTCTTATTTAGCTGTATTTCATAGCGTTGAAATACAGGGTCTTGCGTTTTTAAAACGCGTTTGGTAAATTTCTTTACCGTTT
>NZ_QRHS01000055.1:0-895 GCF_003470905.1 Roseburia sp. AM23-20 | reverse complement strand
TTATGGATTGGCGTATGGATGACTGGAGTTCGTCCAGCCGGGTTTCCCCATTCAGATATCTGCGGCTCAATGGATATTTGCTCCTCCCCGCAGCTTTTCGCAGCTTATCACGTCTTTCTTCGGCTCTTAGTGCCAAGGCATCCACCCTGCGCTCTTTCTTGCTTGACCTCTTATTTAGCTGTATTTCATAGCGTTGAAATACAGGGTCTTGCGTTTTTAAAACGCGTTTGGTAAATTTCTTTACCGTTTTGTTATTGGTTTGCAAACTTTCGTTTTGTAAACTATGTTTGCTATTCTCGGATGTCTTGATAAAAAATCTTTTATCAATCTCTGTATGATGCGTTGAAATACAGGGTCTTGCGTTTTTAAAACGCGTTTGGTAAATTTCTTTACCGTTTGTTATTGGTTGCAAACTTTCGTTTTTTAACTATGTTTGCTATTCTCGGATGTCTTGATAAAAAATCTTTTATCAATCTCTGTATGAAGTTTTCAAGGTACTATAGTCTCTGCTTCGCAGAGCCATTAGCATTCCGCGCAATGGCGTTCATGCGATGCCATTTTACACTTCGTAAGAAATGTTTCATGACTTTCTGTCACTTTACATTGTATAATGCTTTGTGACGAATGGAGATGGAGAGATTCGAACTCTTGACCCCCTGCTTGCAAGGCAGGTGCTCTCCCAACTGAGCTACACCCCCATTTGGTAATGGCAATATTATTTAATTGTTTACCAATGGGCTTAAGTGGACTCGAACCACCGACCTCACGCTTATCAGGCGTGCGCTCTAACCGGCTGAGCTATAAGCCCAATTAAAATAGTTATATTTTAATTTGTGATCTGGCAGCCACCTGCTTTCCCATACCGTCTCCAGTATAGTATCATCGGCCGTCTGGG
>NZ_QRHS01000054.1:0-4631 GCF_003470905.1 Roseburia sp. AM23-20 | reverse complement strand
TTGCGCATCCAATAATTCATTGTAGAGACTGGAACGTGATGTTCCTGACACCATGTTTTGCAAGTCTGCCCACTGGATTGAAATTCATGGATTCGTTCAGACCACAGTGTGATTTTTTCATCTTTTTCCATAATGATACAGTTTCCTTCCTTTGTTATGAAAAGAGTGTATCAGAAAAATATAGTTGTGGACAGATACGGATGATTACGTACTTACGTCTTTTGCACTTAAAGCCACTGCCTGATCTCCTTCAATCTGATAGCTTAATTATACCAGATCAGGCGCTTTATTAACAGTAAAAAATGCAGTATTTTCAAGGCTTTGCGGTGCTTTTTGTCTTTGTGAACAGGCTTCCAAAGTGGGAGATAAGTTATTCACTTTTTTATGCGCTCCGATGGCTTTGGGCTGTTCTATTTCAAGTCCTGACATTAACCAGTCGAACTGTTGCCATGTAAGTGGACGGACCTCTGACTTATCTCTTGGCCAGCGGTACTTTCCCTCAACGGAGAGACGCTTATACAAAAGTACAAAACCATCTGTTTCCCAGAGCAGTGCTTTGATACGGTCACATCTGCGTCCACAGAATAAGTAAAGCGAACTGCGATGCGGATCCAGATGAAGCTAGTCAATTATAATTGCACAAAGTCCATCAATGGATTTTCGCATATCGGTATAACCACAGACGATATAGATGTCGTTGGCTACCGAAATATCGCCTAACATAAGGAACCTCTCATCGCAAGTATTACTTGCGTTAACAACGATGAATCCGTTCCGTTAGGAATTGTCAGCCTAGCACTATTTATTTCAAGAAGCATTGAGTTCGATGAAACCGGTTCGGATTGTTCATCATTAACGACGAGAGCTGATGGTTTTGGAATTACATCCAACAACACGACATCCTGATGCCGCGCCGGAAGCTTTAATTCATTCCAATTAGATTCCGGAATATCACAGCCTCTTTTGCGGAGTCTGGATACCCAGTTGTAAAACGTAGCCGGACGAATTCCGTTTTCGATGCACCACTGTGCATCGGTTTTGCCGCTTCTGCGGCATTCCATTACAAGTTTAAGCTGCTGGGCAGCTAAAGTTTTTGAGTTACGACTCATTGATAGATACCTCCCATAATTATCAGAGTAAAACACTCGCTTTACTATCAATAATTATGGATAAGATAGAACAATTAAACAATCCGCCCGATTATTGGGCGCTTACTTTTGTTGGCTTTTTAAATTTGACTATTTCAAATGTTATGCTCATGAATGCTCTCCTTTTCCGTCGCTTTTTTCGTCGCCTTTTTAGCGACGAATTATTTTATATATTTTGCTTTTTGTCATTGCAAACTAACTTCTTATGCCCAAACAATTGCTTTTACAATTCTTTTGCGCTAATGGTTAGTACTGCGATTAGTATCTATGTACTTGGTAAAATCAATTACCTTTGCCGGCTTTCTCTTAGTAGCTATCCCTAGTCGTTCCATGTCTAATTTAAAAAGTTCACTCGGATATCCATATGCATCAAATCCCTCTGGCTGGCAAATATATCTGTTCAGATACTCACTAAGTTTCCATTGATACTTTGCTTCTTTCTCCAGCTTCTTACCAAAATACTGTGCATCCATTACCATTCTGTTAATGCCACCAACCGATTTCCTACCATGAGTTTTTGTTACAGTTGTATCGACTGACATTTTAAAATACTACCCTATCTGTTCCTCGGAATATCCCATTTCCTGCATCACGCCATGAATCACACTGCGGATATACATTGTATAATAATTCCAGTTTCTTGGTTCAATATCTGTCATTGCTATTGTATAACGATTACTGGCATTCACAATAAACAAGACATTTCTTCCTTTTATTTTCGTCAAATGTGTGTCCCAGCAGAACACAAGTGAAGCACCTTTGCTTTCTTCAATCTTTGTTGTTTTTAGTCGATCTTGAACTGCTTTTGTTGCACCAATCTCCATATGTATCACCTGCTCATCTCAAGTATGCTTTTTACTTCATTCTGTAATTCATCACTAAAGTCTGATAAATCATTATATGTAATTACTTTCAGTCTAATAAGACGAACAATATCCCATATTACCTCTGATTTTTTCAACTCCATGATAACTCCTGGATGGTGCTTATCTTCTTTTATCCGTTTTTCAAGTTCCCAGAATTTCTCTGATGCAGGCTTTTTATCATCATTCAGAAAATTTGCATACTCTTTAACAAGACCTTCCATATATTTTTCCTGCCAACCTGATAATCTTTCTCGAAATAGCTTCCAATCTTTTTTACTTATGTCCATGATTTTGAACCTCCTCAGTCTCATGTTAGTCTCAACAAACAATTTCAAAAATGAGACTATCTTGAGACTACTACTTTATAATTCACCTGTAAATCCGGGTTTTATCACATTTTGCTATATCATAGAGTCGCACTCAGTCTCAAATCTCGTGAGACTTCGTTGAGACTAACTTTGGAATATTCGTTTTTCAGGAAACTCTTTAAGCGTCTCTCACGCTTTAGAAAGCTTCTTCTTAGAATATTCTGATTTTAGCCACTTGATTTTTCTCAAAATTTCTATGAAATTTCTACGACATTTTCTATGACATTCCCCATCTTCATTATAAGAGTTACTTAAACCAAATTTGTGCCTTTAACCAATTCAGTTTTTACCTTCTCCTGACTTCCACACATAAAGCTTTTACATTCAGGAATACTCTATATCTCATTTTTATTCTATGAATACATACTTTCCCTTTCCTTTACCATTCACCGCTTTAACAACTTTCATGTCTCTAAGTTTTGTCATGACTGCTCTTGCTGTGGATGGTGAGCAATCAAGAATTTCTTTTATTTCTTTTGTGCCAAAAATCTGATTTTTCTCTATTTCATCATACACCTTAAGAATATTTGCTTTCGAAGGTTCATTATATTTTTTCTTCTCAATCGCCGACTTTATCATATCAACCGCCGATTTTTTATCGTCAATCGCCGACTTTTCTTCTCCAATCGCCGGCTTTTGGTAATCAATCAACGACTTATTGACTGCAACAGCTAATTTTTTTAATGAATCAGCGGTTTTCTCAACAATAGTCTTTCCAACTTTTGAATTATAAATAACCGCCTGCAACATAAACGCATTTGTATGATAAACTAGATCTTTTAATCCAACCTGCTCCAATTCATTACACATACGATTAACACCTTCACCAAATTCTTTTACAAATTTATAGTTCTTTAAAAACTCTGCAATCTTAGGATTTCTGGAAAAATGTGTGAAACGTATATTGTCCGCTCTTACAAGTCCCGGAAGTTTTCCCGGGCTTTCAACTACTATATGGTCATCAAACATTTTTATCTGAATATCTGTACCGGTAATACTGTAAGCACGATGAGTAACCGCATTTACGATCAATTCCTGTCTGACAAACTTAGGATATTCCTCATCTGTAACAAATGTTCCATCTGGTCCAAGATACGTTTTTTCTTTTACCTGCGTATCCAAATATGCAATTGCCTCATTTATCATGTTAAGCAGTGTGCCTTCAAAGATAACATCCTTAATTACATTCATCTCTGTTCCAAATTTTTCTTCTGTTCCCTCATAACGTATAAAACGAATCCTTGCACGAGGAAAGAAATTTTGCGGATTCTTTCCAAATAACAAAATTGCAGCGGTACTGATTTGAATCTCGCCATCTTTTTCTTTTATAAACCCTCTGTTTTCTTTGAGATATTCCAATGGACTTTTCCCATAATCAATCTTATCTGTATATTCTTTTACAAAGTCCATATCTATATCATCTATTGTAGCATCGGATACCGCTTTGTCTTCAAAGTAACGTTCTCCTTTGTCATAATTAAGCTGAAGGCGTTCTTCAAATGTCTGCAATTTAGATTTATCACCAACTCTTAAGAATACATCATCTGCCTGATTTGCATGCACCTGTGGACTTGCGTCAATATGCATTACAAGTACATGATTCTCTCTTCCCTTTTCATCAACGCAGGGTACTTTTTCTATTCCAACTTTAATAGTCGGATTACAAAAATCAAATGGCACTCTTAGAAGTTCATTTAACTTCTTGGTTTCAAAATCAATGCCTTCAATTCTTTTTGTCCTATCGGTTATACCTATTGCAATATCTCCACCATCCGCATTAGCAAATGCAACAATCGGTATTGCTAAATCCTTTGGAGAAATATTTATACTTTTCCGATCAAATGTCTGATTTTCTTCCTTTGATAAAATTTCTTCAATTGTCATTGCATTCACCTTCCTATAATTTTTCTTATCTAATTTTCTTTGTTGAAATTATTTACAGTTTTTATCATATATCCATATATATTTTTTCTCTTTTGTACCACAAGTATGTGAATAACATACATCCAAAAAAAGATAGGACAATAACTGCAACCCATATATACCTACAAGTGCATACGCAAACTACCAAATAAAACAATATTGAACTTATAACTATAATACAAGGTGCCTGATTATTAAATGCTATAAAAAACCTTTCCATCTTTGAACTCATAAATTCTTTTCTTTTTACTATAAGTGTCCATAATATTAATCCTATATTATTCACGGCACAGCCGTGAAAGTGGCTGAAAACCACATAGTTTCTA
>NZ_QRHS01000053.1:0-4635 GCF_003470905.1 Roseburia sp. AM23-20 | reverse complement strand
GTAACGATAATTAGGAATTATGGGGTGGATTTCAGCAATGAAGTAAATGGGATGGAATACAATACGCAATTATACTTTTGTAACGAAAGGATGATAAAATGTTAAAAGAATATAAGGAAATATACAAAGAAGCACATAATAAGGCAGAACAAATAAAAATATTTCTCGTATCTAATATACGGGAAAAAACTGATAATTTTTCAGATTATAGCGGAACATCTGTTGTTTCCGAATACCTTTCATTAAATCAGCAAGAATTAATTGTTGAATCTTTAAGAAATAGTGGTTTTGAAACAGTGTGTTTTATAGACGAAATGGATTTTATTAAAAATTATATTACCAACAATTACTACCGCAATGATTCAAAATATCCAATTGTGATTAATACAGCTCAAAAAGGTACTGCTATCGGACGTAAATCTCTAATACCTGCATTTTGCGATCTTTATGGATTATGCCACACAAATAGTAATCCATATGTTGTAAGTTTAGCTAGAAACAAATATCATTGCAACTGTATTCTAAAATCAAACGGATTACCAACAACAAATGATTATTTGTATCTTCCCAATGAGGGATGGCTATTAGATAAACACCCAAATGAAGGCGAAAAGGTAATTGTGAAATTAAATTATGAAACTTCTAGTATTGGTCTGACATCAGATAACATATTTGTTTATGATTGTACCAAGGATTCTTTTATCAAAAACCTTGCGAGCCAATTTAATCAGTCCGTAATAGTAGAAAGCTTTATTGAAGGTTTTGAGGTCGAAGTACCCGTTATTATTGGAACTGAAACAGAAGTTGTACTTCCAGTCGGTATTACAGTAGACAATCAAAAAGACTTAGGAAATCAGATTTTAGACTACAATATCAGAAGAGATTTGAAATTTGGATTTTACAATTTTGAAAAAGCACAACCGGAAATATCTGTAAAACTTGAAGAATGTACAAAGCGTGTAGTACAGTTATTGGGAATTACCGGGTTTGGACGGGTTGATTATAGAATTGACTATAATAACAACATATATGTGACAGATATTGCGACTAATCCACACATTACAAAAGGTATGTCATTTTACTATGCTTTTTCTGAAAATGGTTTGAATTATACTCAAATGTTAGAAACACTTATTTCGTTAGGTCTTATTAAAAGTGGTCATACTTTAAGGGAATCGTTCGGATATGAAAAACTCGGATTTTACAATTAATATACTCACAACTGATGGATCACAATATGATTATTTAATCCATACGTTGGAAAATGCATTTACAGTTAATATAGTTATACGTGAGCTTGGAAAATATCAACGAAAACGATTGATTTTCAACAAAAAAT
This sequence comes from Roseburia sp. AM23-20, assembly GCF_003470905.1. Classification (NCBI taxonomy): domain Bacteria; kingdom Bacillati; phylum Bacillota; class Clostridia; order Lachnospirales; family Lachnospiraceae; genus Roseburia; species Roseburia sp. AM23-20. Next base: position 3,296 of record NZ_QRHS01000053.1, on the reverse strand, counting down.
ACTATCGTTATATTTGTAACAGATACCAATGGTTTTCAAGAGAAATTAGAGGATATAACAAATATAGAATTAATTATTTTAAGTATGAAGGAATTCTTAATAGCAACATTATAAATGTGGCAAATATTAATTCAGACTATGTGGTTAAACTATTAAATCAAAATCCTTGCAAACTATGTATTGTTATGGGTACATCTATATTAAACAAAAAAATAATAGATGCTTGCAAAGCGGATATTATAAATGTGCATGGTGGTTATTTACCATATTATAGAGGAAACAATTGCATATATTTTGCATACTTAAATGATGATTGGGGGCATATAGCGAATACAATCCATTATATAGACACCGGGATTGACACTGGAGATATCATAGAAATTGTGCATCCAATAATTTTATCCAATGATAATCCAGAGACTTTGTATTGTAAAACAAAAAAATTAGCAATAAATAAATTAGTTGAAATTATAAAAAAGTATCAGAACAACGAATACATACCAAGAAGCTCCCAAGATATTCATATTGGAAAACAATATAAAACGGAAGATCGAAATATAAAAACAGCTATAATTTATTATATTAAACAAATCAAGAGAATGCTTAAGAAATAAAAAAGAAAGGTACGCAGATAACTAATTATTGTCAATATTTATTGATAAACAATAATAGCTCTGCTGTACCTTTTTATTCTGACATATCCCAATTGCAAACAGCCATAAAAGCATATCCTAATCCAAAATATTTCCATGCCAAATCTTGATAAGTTGGCTGTATTGCAAACAACACTTTAATCCATTCTTTTCCAGTGCTTACTGTCCCCGATTTCATTAATTGGATAAGTAAATCATTTTTTTTGGAAAAATATGAACCATTTATAAGACGTTTGGTCAGGTCTTTAATACTATCTAATTGCTGCAAAGCAGCATCCGTTTTTCCTAATAAATACTGATATATTGCTGTATTAGTAACTACTCGGTATTGATATAGCCCTTCCTTTTCTTGCATGTCATAATGGAGTAGAGCCTCATTATGCAAAATGTCATATGCTTTCCGTGGATTATTTTTTAAAGCCCAAAATATGCTAAGATTTGAATTATAAAATAATCTTTCTGATATTATAGGCATTTCCAAAAGCATGTCTTCATAAAGTTGAATACAAGTATCCTCATTTAAGTTTTTAGATAAATACCCTGCTAATATATAATTGTTTCTGATTAACTGTATTCTCGGAAAGTCGATATCTCTATTATTTCGTTCAATTTCAAATCCACAAACTGCAATGTTGTAAGCTTCCTCAAAAGCTCCTTGATTTATAAGTATAGTAGTATAGTTTCCTAAACAAATATAATATTGTCTTATATCTCTTATGCCAGATAAACTATTTCCAAAATAAACGAAAGCATCTTTTACAAAAACTGCTGAAACATCAATATTGTGTATGGAATTTGATACTCGCTTAATGATATTCAATCTTTTATTAGCAGTATCATCATAATTTAAACGTTCTGACAGACTACGAAGAGTGTCACTCTCAATTTCCCTGGCAAGTTTGATTTCACCTAAATGTGCAAAACCGATCATAACGACTTGTGAGTAACGCTCCCATATATCTTTCTCTCCATTAAATGTATTATTTTTTCTAATATCATTTGCCCTAACAATAATATCCTGAATTTCGTTGGAAGCCATTGTTTTAGAAAAGCACCGAATTTTCAAAATATCTCTTTCTGCTAAAACTTCAACTGGAAATATATCCAATATTAAATTCAGCGTAGAACTTGCTTTTTTGTACTCTTTTTTTGAATACAAATTATAAGCTTCTTGCATTAATTTGAGATATTCCCTCTGCGTAGAATTCGTTAGTGGATACATTTCTTCATAAATAGTATGTAAAACTTTACCGTATAAACGCATTTGTTTAACTGCTTCTAACATATATAGTGTTACAGCATTTTCAGTATTAAGACACTTAATACTGTACCTTGCTCTTCTAAGATATTGATCTGGTTTAATTTCTTTTATGCATAACGCCAAAGAGTTATAATAATCAGTATGATACTTTTCTACCTTAGTTTTAAATATCTCTCTGATAATATCGTGAGAAAACCTAATATAGTCAAATGTTTCCGTTTGCTCTGTTATTGTAAGTTTGCTGGTGTCAGCAATAATTTTTTTTATTTCATTTTCTGTTGATTCAGTAATATTACGCAACTCGTAAACAGAAAATGTAATACCTATTATGGATGCATATTCGAGTGCTTTTAATATTTGAGTGCTATCTGCACCGAATTCTTTTAATCTTTTTTCTAATACAGTGCTTAAATATTGCTTATTGTTCTCATATGTAGCATTAAAATCGAAACTATGATTATTTATCTCATTTATAACTTCGAAAAAAACTTGCAAATGTCCATTAACAAGATTATAAAGTAAATTAACCTGTGTGTCCGAAAAGCTCTGCAATGTCGCATTAAACAAGGCATTTTTAAACTCTATTAATCCTATCGCAGGAAATATAATTTCTTCACAGTTTACATTATGAATGATATCATTCATAAGATCAGTATGAAGTGCTGGCTGGTCTGCTGTAACAGAAAAAACTATAGAAAAATTATTTAATTTATCAAGATTCAAAATTTCTTTATTTGTTAAAATTAATTTTAATAATTGAAGTGAACGTCTATCCCACCAATGAATATTATCAAAAATTAATACCACATGCTGTTTTTTTATAATTTGTCGAAGTTTCGCCAATATGTTTTGCTCTTCGTTGTTCAAAAACAAATTATGTGTTGTTGTTTTTTCAACAAGAGATTTAATTATGTAACTAATAATATTACCGGCAACAGGGATTTCTTTAGATGCCTCGGCAACCCCACCAATAATGATTTTTTTTGTAGAATCTTCTCGTAAAAATAGAGCCTTTTTAAAGGGATAATATTCTCTATCGTCATATTCATAGTCTCCCTCAAAAAGTATTACTTGATATTGTTCCCTACTAAGTTCAGTTTCCAATTGCTTTAACGTAAATGTTTTTCCACTGCCAGACTTTCCCGTCATTAAAATATAATGGTAATCTTCATGTATTCTATTTATCAGTTTTTCTACAACCTTTGATTGATAAAGTAATAATTCCATACTTTCTATAATGCAACCTCCCAGTGAAATGTTGGTTGATTGTGTATTATCTTATATCCAAATTCTATTGTATTTCCAACAGATAACGATAGATTGTCTTCCATCTCATCTACTTGATTGCTGAAATCCACCCGATAATTCCTAATTATCGTTAC
>NZ_QRHS01000052.1:368-4769 GCF_003470905.1 Roseburia sp. AM23-20 | reverse complement strand
TTCGTACAACGGAACAAAACGAGTCCCGGCTTGATGCAATTTGCCAATCGAAAACCCCCAGAACCACCCTACACAAGGAAACTCATGTCACCCACAAACCAACATTTGTCAGGGCAGTTTATATGATGATAATTCAATTTTGCAGATAATTGGAAAAAGGAGACCAACAATGGATGAAACAGGAAGAAAAATCACAAAAATAGCGCGTGAGGCATCTAAATTTACACTAAAAATGATGAAAGAAGAGGGAATCGGAACAGCAGAATTTGATTTCATCCATTTTATCAGGCACAATCCAGGTGTCACACAGGCAAAAGTCATAGAACAGTTAAAGATTGACAAAGGAGCAGCCGCAAGGCGCGCAGCAAGTTTAGAGAGCAAAGGCTATCTTTACCGGAAACCAAACCCTAAGGATGGCAGAAGTCAGCTTTTGTATGCAACAGAGAAAGCAGAACAATTAAAAAATTCAAAGGCACATATTGAGAGTGTGTTTTATGAATGGCTGTTAGCAGAGCTGCCGGAAGACGAGAAAGTACCATTTCTGAAAACGTTAGATAAGATTTACTGGAGATCTAAGGAGCAGCGGAGAGCAGAGTTTAAAGATGTGTCAAAACTTGTGGAAACAGGGGAAAGTGACATGGCAGAAATGGATGGTGAGACGGATGAGTGATAATTGTGGCAGAGAAAGCAATGGAAAAGAAATAAGTGGATTTCAGGCGGATCGGGTTATTTCTTATTTTAAAATGGAGTGGCAGGTTCTTCTTGCAGTGACAGTTTCCGGACTGATCTATAATTTAGGACTTCTTGCAGGACCATGGTTTGAGGGAAAAATGGCGGGATGTCTGGTGGATATCCTTAGAGGCAGAGCAGGGTTTCCTGACATGGAAAAACTGGTTGCAGCATATGTGATCGCGATTGTGGTAGTACAGAGTTCGAGATATATCAAGCGTTTTTATGTGAGACGTTTTGCAAATAATGTCAACCGGCGCATGAAGCATGTGCTCTATAACAGTCTTGTGCATAAAAGCAGGGCAGAACTTGAGGAGGAAGGTGCCGGAAATGTCATGACAAAGGCAATCCTTGATGTGGATGACTGTGCGGAGGGTATGCGGAAATTTACCACGGAAATATTTGATACCGGAGTGGCGCTGCTTGCATATGCCGGAATGTTACTCTTTTATGACTTTAGACTTGCTGTTTTAAGTATGCTGTTTCCCCCGGTTTCTTATTTTCTGGCTGAAAAAATGAAAGAAATCGTACAGCGGACGGGGGCGGCTTATAAGGAGCAGTCCGGGATTTTAAGTGCAGCTACCTTAGACCGGGCGTCAAATGCGATTACTTACCGTGTTTATGGCTGTGAGCAGGAGCGAAAAGATTCTTATGAAAAAAATCTGTCAGCATATGAAAAATCTGCAGTGCGGGTAAATATCTGGAGTGCGGCATTTCCACCGGTCTACCGTGTTATTTCTATGGCAGGTGTTCTATTTATTTTATATTTTGGAAGTAAAAACGTACTTGGAAACGGATGGAGATCCTGGGACGTGGCAGCATTTACCACCTTTCTTACCTGTTTTACCAAACTTTCCGTTAAATCATCAAGTGCGGCAAAACTTTTTAATGCAGTCCACAAGGCACAGGTCTCCTGGAAGCGGATCAAACCTCTCATGAAATGTGTTGAAAATGATGGCGAAAGCAGTGTTCAAAAGCCGGAAAAACTTGAAGTTTCCCATTTGGGTTTTGCATATCCGGGTGGAACAGATATCTATGAGGATATTACTTTTTCGGCACAGCCGGGACAGATCATCGGTGTTACCGGGGCAGTTGCATCCGGCAAATCGACATTTGGCAAGACGTTTCTGTGTGAATATCCTTATAAGGGAAGCATCCGTTTTGCTGGTGATGAGTTAAGTAAAATGGAAAATTCTGTACTGACCGGGACAGTGGGATATTTAGGTCATGATCCGGAATTATTTGATGACAGTATAAAAAATAATATTCTGTTAGGGGAGGATAAGGATGCCGCCGTTTATCTGAAGGCAGTGTGCTTTGATAAAGAAGTGGCTGAGATGGAACAGGGAATGGATACAGTTGTGGGAAATGGAGGAGTCAGACTTTCCGGTGGTCAGGCGAAACGTCTGGCACTTGCGAGAACCCTGTGTCATAAGAGACCAGTGCTGATCTTAGACGATCCCTTTTCTGCGCTTGACCGGAATACAGAGCAGGAAGTGTATGCGAACTTAAAGATGATGGCTTCAGACAGTATTGTAATCCTGTTATCACACAGACTTTATCTGTTCCCGGAAATGGATCAGGTAATCTGGATGGAACATGGGCATGCTGCGGTTGGCACGCATGAAGAGATAATGAAAAAATATCCGGAATATGCAAAACTTTATGAGGAGCAGACGAAGAGCAGTACAGTAGAAAACGGAAAGTCAGAAAAAGAAAAGCTTCTGACAGAACAAGTACAGGTATGTGAATAAAATTTTCAACTTAAAAAGAAAACGATAGACAGAAATGAGCCGGAGCAGAGAAATGCAGCGGAGAAAGGGGATATGCGGGATGCATAGCGAGACACAAAGTAAAACACATGGCAGTAAAAATGTAGGAAGCGTGATGCTTCGGACGATAAAAAAACAAAAATGGCTTTCTATCGGAATTGTGTGTGCAGTTGTTGGTGCAATTCTGACAGCACTCCTGCCACCGCTTATTCTTGGAAATATCATAGATAGTATGACAGCGGGAAATGCAGTATCATTTTACCTTATTTTATTATATTTTGGTTTTACTTTGCTCACAGGATTGCTGGAAAGTTCAAGAGAGGGACTGTTAGTTGTGTTTGGACAAAAGATCACGCACGCACTCAGAAGCAGTCTGATGGATAAATATACAGTTCTGACAGCGGATGCGCTGACACATCAGGAGCCTGGAGCAGTGGTTTCCCGGTTTGTAGGGGATGTTGATACGGTAGAAAATCTGTTTACATCAGGGATCATCAGCATGTTTGCGGACGCGTGCAAGATCATCAGTATTCTTGCAGTCATCTGGTTTAAAAACCGCGGACTTGCCATTGTACTGGTGGTATTGCTGCCATTTCTGTTCTGGTTTACGCGCATTGTGCAGAAAAATATGCTGGCAGCGCAGATCGAGAACCGGCGTGCCGTAAGCCGTGCATCTGGTCATGTGCCTCAGACGCTTCACAATATAAGAACAATCCGTAATCTTGGCAGGGAAAACTATATGGCAGAGTGTTATAACACTTATATCGGGGAAAGTTACCGTGCCATGGAGCGGACAAATTTTTATGACGCGATCTATTCTCCGGTTATTTTGATCTTAAATGCCGTGGTTGTGGCAGTTGTTATGTTACTTTCAGCGTCCGGCAATGCAAACGTATTAAATCTGTTTGGAATGTCAGCCGGTACAGCAGTTGCTGTCATGAATTATATTTCACAGATATTTTCCCCGGTGGAGAGTCTTGGTATGGAAATCCAGACGATACAGTCCGCGATAGCAGGCGTGCACAGGATCAATGAATTTTTCTGTCTGAAAGAACTTTCGGACAAAACAGGATACATAAAAGAAAATCTGCAAAAAGCAGATACGGCTTTTGTAAGTTTTGAAAATGTAACATTTGCCTATGAAGAACAAAATGTGATAGATAACCTTAGTTTTGAGGTGAAAGAAGGAGAACAGGTCACACTTTCCGGTCGCACCGGTGCAGGAAAAAGTACGATATTTAAGCTGCTGTTAGGACTATATGAACCAAAGACCGGCAGTGTACAAATTCAGGGAAAGCCGGCAAAAGATATCCCGGACACAGAAAAACGTCACCTTTTCGGCTATGTAGAGCAGTCTTTCCATATGGTTCCGGGAACTGTAAAAGAGCAGATCACACTGTATGATCCGTCTATTACCATGGAGGATGTCCGTGCGGCTGCAAAAATGACAGGACTTGATGATACGATCATGAGCTTAGAACATGGGTATGATACACCGTGTTCGGATGGAATTTTCTCGCAGGGGCAATGGCAGCTTTTGTCGATCGCCCGCGCAGCGGCGGCAAAACCGAAACTGCTTCTTTTAGATGAGATCACAGCAAATCTGGATGCACAGACAGAAAAAGAGGTTTTGCAGGCGTTAAAACGTGTCAGTGAGAACCGGACTGTGATATCTATCTCGCATAGAGTGAATGCGACAACGGGCAGAGTGATTGAAATCTGATAAACAACCCGCCCAATGCTGGTTTGTTTATGAAATAAATCATCTCCCCAAATGGTGTATCGTAGGCTTGTGATTGGCATCTTGCGCAAAGCCGGAGTAATTTTTGTTCCGTTGTACGAAAATAAGAAAAGTCTAGGTATGCCTGAATTAGATTTTCGCGGAGTGACGTGAACGGCA
>NZ_QRHS01000052.1:0-358 GCF_003470905.1 Roseburia sp. AM23-20 | reverse complement strand
GAGTGACGTGACCGGCAACAACGAGTCATCCATGACTCGATGCTGCCTTGTTCTGCCATCCGTGGCAGAACATCACTGTGTGTAGACAGGCATACCAAGATTTTCTAATTTTCTCCCAAAGTCACAAAATTAGCTCCGGCTTTGCGCAAGATGCCAATCGTCAGGTTGTGAACACCATTTGGGTGGGCGGTTCATCTCAAAATGGGGGCGCGGGTGTGGATTTTTGATATTCGCACGAATGGAAATATGCTTAAAATCCTAATGTGCTGTATCACTGATATTCAGCCTAATGACTTCCTAGAATTTCCATCTACTACATTGTATTACATGAATTATTTCGTAAATTGTCAGACCAAAT
>NZ_QRHS01000051.1:0-4902 GCF_003470905.1 Roseburia sp. AM23-20 | reverse complement strand
GATGACTCCCAGAATTAAACCTAGAAGCCATCGAGAGTTAATTTTTCAGGAAGTTCACAGTGACCGTTCATGTAGATAAGGACGGTGCAATGGTCATTACCCAAAATCCTACCCTTGCTCCGTCGGTACAGAAATCAAAGTATGAACCGAAAGCACAGGAAACAGATGTCAGTGTCAGCTCCGATACTGTCAAGGACGCTACCGCTTTCTTGGAAACATTCTTTAAGCTCTATCCGACAGCTACGGAAAAAGAACTTGCCTATTATGTCAAAGACGGTGTGCTTGCTCCTGTATCCGGCGACTATGTATTTTCAGAACTGGTAAACCCTGTCTTTACCGAAGACGGCGATAACCTCAAGGTCAGTGTGTCTGTAAAGTATCTGGATAACAAGTCGAAAATGACGCAAATCTCACAGTATGAGCTTGTGCTTCATAAGGACGATAACTGGAAGATTGTAGGATAAATGTTACAGCAGAATAGTATGGTAATTGTTTATCCAATCTATACTATTCTGCTTACAATTAGATTGACAAAATAAGAATCCCTCTCATATAATTGGTTGCAATGGTATTGAGGAAATACAACCTTAAATGTATAATGGGAAAGTAGCATTGCAGGAATGAGGTAGGCTAATGAATAAAATATTGATTATTGAAGATGATTTAGAAATAAATGCGTTATTGGCTGATTTCCTAAAAGAAAAAGGATATGCTGTGCATTGCCAATATGATGGACTTCATGTTCTGGATTTTTTGAATAAAGAAAAAATTGATTTGATTATACTTGATATTATGCTTCCTTATCGAAGTGGTGATATTATTTTATCTGATGTACGCAAGAAATTTACGATACCTGTTATTATTATTTCAGCGAAAGAAACTACACAAAATAAAATCGACTTGCTTCGTCTGGGAGCAGACGATTATATCACAAAACCTTTTGATATGGAAGAAGTGCTTGCCAGAATTGAAAGTAATCTGCGAAGAGTACAATTTCAAAATAGCCAGACAGAATGTTTGCAATATAACAATCTGACTTTAGACCTAGAGAAAAATACAGCATTTTTGAATGGAATAGAATTATCCTTAACCGCTAAAGAATTTGGCATTTTAGAATTGTTGATGAAATATCCAGATAAAGTATTTTCAAAATCGAATCTTTTTCAAAGTGTTTGGGATACAGAATATATTGCTGAAGATAATACACTTAATGTTCATATCAGTAATTTACGCAATAAATTAAAAGCGATATGCTCTGATACAGAATTTATTGATACTGTTTGGGGCATTGGCTACCGCCTACATAAAGCTAAGGATTAAACGTTCCTTAGCTTTATTATTTTTTTAACTTTTCTCATTACGATTTAAGAAATTCTTTAAAATTGCCCGTTATACTGGTTTAAGTAAAGGAGGTTTGGGATATGAGTTCAATTATTTTAGAAGCAAAGTCTTTAACCAAAGAATATAAACAAACATTAGCATTAGACCACATAAATTTACAAATAAAAAAAGGAAAAATTTATGGATTTATTGGTCAAAACGGAGCAGGTAAGACTACTTTTTTAAGATTAGTCACAGGGCTTGCGTTTCCAACAAGTGGTACACTTTCTTTATGGGGAAATTCTGGAACAGAAGAATTGCAGAAACAGCGTAAACGAATTGGAAGTATGATTGAAACGCCTGCTCTATTCCCGTCAATGACTGCCTATCAAAATATGGAAGTACAGCGTATTCAACGAGGCATACCAGATAAATCAGTTATTAAAAGGACATTAGATATGGTTGGATTGCAAGATACAGGTAAAAAGAGTGTCCGCAATTTTTCATTAGGTATGCGTCAACGATTGGGGATAGCGATTGCACTTTTAAATACACCAGAACTATTGATTTTAGACGAGCCTATCAATGGTCTTGACCCTGCTGGAATTGTAGAAATCAGAAATTTATTAAAAATTTTGAATAAAGAATATGGTATGACCATTTTGGTTTCAAGCCATATCTTAGAAGAATTGTATCAAACAGCATCAGAATTTATTCTGATTGACCATGGAAAAATTATAGAAGAGATTTCTGATTATGAATTAAATGAACGGTGTAAACGACATATAGCAATTAAAACAACAGATGTTCAGAAAACGGTTCTGGTTTTGGAAGAGAATCTTCATACAGATAACTTTAAACTAATGCCAGATGGCATAATTCGTTTGTATGATTATTTGAATGATTTAGAGACAGTTGCGTCTGCTTTGGCAGAATCGCACATTCTTGTAACAGGACTTTCTGTATCTGGCGATACTTTGGAGGACTATTTTTTGAGCAAAATAGGAGGAACAAAAGATGTCAAATCTCCTAAAAACTGAGTTATATAAGTTGTTTCACAGTTGGTATTTTTGGGGAATTGGAATATTCAATCTCCTTTTGAGTAGCATATTGCTGTTAGATAGTAAAGAACGCTCTTCAAACTTAATTATGGCATCATTATACAATATTCCGTTACTCTATTTTTTGAGTATAGTGTTTATAGCATTGTTCATTGGAAGTGATTTTAGTGGAAGAACTTTAAATACTTATATTACTGCCGGACATAAAAGAAGTTCTATATTTAGAGTAAAGTTAATTGTATCTCAAATAGGTTGTATTATCATTCTGGTATTTCCATTATTTGTACATGGAATTATTAGTCAATTTTATATTGGAGAAAAACTTTTTTGGAATGATAGCACATATACTATGGTTTTACTAACTCTGTTTGCCATGATAACACTGTGTGCATTACCGATGTTTTTTGCTTTTATTTTTCGTGATATGGGGAAAACACTGACAGTTTCAATGGTTTTATTTTTTGTTATGATTTTTTTGCTGAACAGTGAATCTGCACAAATAATCAGCAGAATAATACCAATGGGACAACTTAGGTTAATTTCATTGCAAAAGGTCTATTCGACAAACTTTTGCTTGTTTGTAGATTTTTTATGGAATTTTATTTTATATTTCATTGCAGGTAGTGCTTTTTTACATACAGACTTGAAATAACCGGAGGTGTTTTTTATGGATAAATTATTAAAACTGGAAAAATATCAGTTGTTACATAATTCTATTTACTGGTGTGGTATGATTGGAATATTTATTTTAGGATTTTTTACAGCAGATACTTATGTTACAGAGGTCATGGGATCGACAGAAGAAATTGCTTCTTCTCTTGCTGATATTTTTAATGGAATGGTGTATGATTCTACGTTTCTTCTTATCATCATGTCGGCTATACTTGCATTGATTTTAGGACAGGAATTTTCTAAGAGAACAATAAACTTAGAGGTCAGTGCTGGACATTCCAGAAAACAAATTTTTACAAGTAAAATAATATCGTATTTAATTGCTTTTAATCTTATGGCTCTTGTCTATCCAGTTTCAGGGTGCATAAGGGAATTTGGACGCTTTGGTGTTGCAGACGTGGGAATGTTTTTTTACAATATTATAAAAGCAATCATTTATTCTTGTCTGCTTAATAGTGCGATATTTCTAATTGCAATACTTATTTGTTGCTATTTACAGGATGCTGTAAAAGCAACCTCGGTTACAGCAATTATTATTTTTGGTCTTAGCTTATATCTTGGCTATGGAATGATGTTGAGATTACCAGTCGGTTTTTTACCTACTTATCAAATCAGAATCGTTGTCAGCATGAAAACCTTTTTTCAACCGATAGCTATTTTAGTAGGATGTATATGGTCTGGTATATTGGTATTGCTTTCGTGGATAAAATTTTGTAAATGTGATTTTAAATAGGTGGAGAAAATGTCTAACATAGAATGGATTTTAATTATCATAACAATATTTTTAGTAATACTGCTATTTCGATATATTCAATTAAAAAAACAAATCCGTAATCTTGCGGATCAAGTTAATGAATTGAATTCTGGAAATTCACAGCAGATGTTAGACATTTCGTTGATTGATAAAGATTTAGAAAGACTGGCTGGTATATTGAATCAATATAATATCAGACAACGACAGGCTGTTGCAGGCGTATTACGCAATGAAGAGTATTTAAAAGAATCTGTTGCTAATATATCACATGATTTGCGTACACCTCTTACAGTCATTCTTGGTCATTTACAATTATTGCAAAAAGAAAATTTGGAATCCAGTCAAGCACAGCGTGTAAAAGTGATTTTTAGCAAAGCCGAAAAAATGAAAGAATTGGTAGAAACATTCTATGACCTTTCTATTTTGGAGGAACAGCAGACAGTTCCAGAAAAAGAAAAGTTTAATATATCTAATATGTTAATAAATTTAATTACGGAAAATGCCGTTGCATTAGAAAAGGAGAATATTTTACCCGAAATAAATCTCCCAGATTATTCAATATACGTATATTCTGATAAAAATATGGTAGAACGAATTTTACAAAATCTGTTGACAAATGCAATTAAGTATTCTGTTGGAACGATAAAAATAACACTTATGGAGAAAGAAAATAATAATATTATATTTACCATTGAAAATCCAATGAGTGACAGTTCAGAAATTGATTGCAATCGACTTTTTGACCGTTTTTATACAGGCGATAAATCAAGACATAATGGAAGTACAGGATTGGGACTTGCGGTAGTAAAAACACTTGTTGCCATTCTTGGCGGAAATATTGTTGCAAAAGTACATGCCAATAGCCTTATTATTACTCTTGAATTATAAAGTATTGAAGATATATTCGTATGATAATTTATTGAAGAGTGGACATCAAAATGTAAAGTCAATAGTTTGTAAAGTTCAGTTACAAACTATTGGCTTTTTTCATTACTGTGTAACAAGTAAATTTACGATAAAGAAATAAGGTAAGTATGTAATCATCTGTACCTTGATTATTTAAAACATGCCGCCCATCGGGCGGCACATTTTATT
>NZ_QRHS01000050.1:2893-5088 GCF_003470905.1 Roseburia sp. AM23-20 | reverse complement strand
GGTGAGGACTGTACAATGGCACTGATCTACGGATTGAACCGCGTGATTATGGAGAGTCGCCGCAACAATGGACTTTATGATGATGAGATAGACGAAGATGAGGAGGAAGAGGACGATGGAGAATATGAAGATTAATGTTCTCGGAACAGAATACAAAATTGAGACACACAAAGTATCAGAGGATAAGTATCTGGAAGAAAATAGCTTAGCCGGTTATTGTGGCGAAGAGAGCAAATTGATTGTTGTTGCGGATATGTCAGAAGAAAAATACTTTGACCTGAGTGAAGAAGAACAGAAGTCATACAGGAAAAAGACGTTGCGCCATGAAATTGTGCATGCATTTTTGAACGAGAGTGGATTATCAGATTCTTCAAACCAGTATAATGGCGGTTGGGCAAAAAATGAGGAAATGGTTGATTGGCTTGCTATTCAGTGGCACAAGATAGATGAAGTATATAAACAGCTTGGCATTTAAGGCGGTGGCATATGAACATATTCACACGAGTAAAGGAGTTTATCATGAATTTATTCAAAATAAGTGCAGAGAAAGAATTTAATGTTGATATTATTTCTTCTGATTTGATGGAGATGGCACAGATCGAGTGGCAGAACATCATTAAGGGTAGACCGTACTGGATGAGCAAGAACGTGCGCACAATCAATTTTGCAAAGTTTCTCTGCTATTACACCAGCAAAAAGACCTGTCTGGATCTCAATGTGACGATCAGTGGCAGCGACAGGGCGGATTATATCAATCAGTGCATTGGTGCAATGATCCAGAAGTCCATCCGGGATAAGGTAGAGGATGCCTGCGGCGCGGGCGGCATTATTCTTAAGCCGAGCGGTACATATAATCCGACGGGAGCAATCGACTATGTAATGCCAGGCAGCTTTGCAGTGACAGAGAAGAACAGCAACGGGGATATCCTTGGAGTTATTTTTATTGACCGGCAGATTAAAGGTGATGATTACTTTACCAGATTGGAGTATCAGCACTTCACATCTTCGATCTCTGACGATGGAGAAGGAGTTGGAAGAACATACACCATTGAGAATAAGGCTTTCAGATCAAAGGGCAGCGACAGTCTGGGGCGCAGCATTGCACTGGCAGATGTACCGGAGTGGAAGAATATACCGGAATCAGTCACAATCTCCAATGTGGAAAAGCCATTGTTTGGGTATTTCAAGATGCCGTATAACAACACCATTGACTATACATCACCGGAGGGTGTGGCAGTATTTGCGAATTGTATCGAGGAACTGCGCAATCTGGATGTAGCGTGGAGCAGGAAAGATGATGAGGTCGATGATTCACAGCATATTACATTTATTGATGAAAATGCATTGATGAAACGCGATAAGAATACTGGAGATAAGGAAAGACTTGAACTTCCAAGATTTGTAAAGGGATTAAAACATGGAGTTGATGCAGCCAGTACTGTTGACGAGCATATACCGACGATGCTTACAGAACAGCGTGTTGCAGATATCAATTCAATTCTTTCTATGATTTCAACTAAGGCAGGATTCTCTCAAGGGCAATTTGTACTTGACCGTAAAACTGGCAATACAACTGCGACAGAGATTGAGAGCGACGACAGTGAGACAGTGGAGACCATCACGGATATTCGTACTGCGCTTAAGACAGCTATCAAAGACCTGGTATATGCGCTGGATAAATACTGTGATGTGTTCTTTAATTTGCCAAGCGGGTATGTTAATGCACTGGATGAAAACGTGGCAGATGAAGATATATTTTATTTCAAGGATCTGCTTGCATCATTTGAGCAGGACAGACAGCGCGCATATCAGCTTATGATACAGGGTGTATATAGCAAGCGGAAATATCTTAAGGAATATGAGGGATTCAATGACAAGGAAATAGACGAGATGTTTGCAGAGCGGGACGAAGAGAACGCAAGTCAGAATACAGGTGGACTGTACGGGGAGGAATAAAGATGGTGCTAAAAATAATCATGTTCTTATTTGGTATTTCGTTTTTAGACGAAATGGATAAGGCAAGAAAAAAGAAGAAATTATGCGATGTGGTTTACTGGGGTTTCTTAATGATAAGTGCAGCCATTATAGTATGGGGGATGTAAATGAGGTACGACAGGACTGTTGGAAACGTAAATATAAGACTTGATACAAGCAGAATTGACGGAAATCTTAGACGCGCACAGGATAAATTAGAT
>NZ_QRHS01000050.1:0-2883 GCF_003470905.1 Roseburia sp. AM23-20 | reverse complement strand
GGAAATCTTAGACGCGCACAGGATAAATTAGATATGCAGGTCTTGAATGACATGATTCCATATATGCCGTTTCAACAGGGATCTATGGTAGGAGCGACGAATATTATTGAACCCGGATTGATTGAGACGAATGTGCCATATGCGCATTATCAGTATATGGGAGAATTGTATCTGACAGAGGATGGAAGATCATGGGCGCACAGCGGAGAAAAGAAATATCCGACTGGCAGACCATTGCACTACGATGCGAACGGGCATCCGGAAGCTACGGATCATTGGTTTGAGAGAGCGAAGGAAACGCATGGTCAGGAATGGGTTGATTTGGTTAAAAGAGAGGTAGGAAGAGGATAATGTTAACGCCGGATTATTTTTACGGAAAATCAGATAAACTGATAGAAATGTATCAGGAACTGGAAGATTGGATTATCAGTGATATAGCAATGCGTTTGATAAAATCCGGGGAAATGTCTGGCACTACTGATCGGGAACTTTGGAAACTCCAGCAGATGGGATTGCATCATACTGAAATTGTAAAAAGAATTTCACAAATGACAGGAAAGAGCAGGGACGAAGTGCGGCGTTTGCTGCGTGATAGTGTTATGACATCATTCTCTGATGATGCAGAGGTTTTAAAACGGCTTGGAGATATTCAAACACCTTTGCAAAATAATGCAGCCATCATGGCAATGAATGCCGAAATGATGAAAACATTCGGAGAATTAAATAACCTTACGCGGACAACTATGTTACAGACACAGAGAGATCTACTCAATATGCTGAATGAGGTAGATTACCGTGTGGCATCTGGTATGCAGTCGTATAACAGTGCAATATGTGAAGTGCTTGACAGATATGCACAGAGCGGCGTTGTGATTGATTATCCGACGGGTGCCAGGCGTTCTTTAGAAGCGGCAGTGCGTTGTTGTGTCGTTACTTCTATGAATCAGACGGCTGCTCAGGTAACTAATCAATACATAGTGCAAAAAGGAATAGAGTATGTTCTTGTATCGGCACATATGGGAGCGCGGCATAGCAAAAAGTTCCCGGATGGAATACCATCACACGATCATTGGCAGGGAAAAGTATATAAAATCGTCGGGAGTGATAAAGACACACCAAATCTGTTAGATGCAACCGGATACACCATAGATCCAAAGACAGGACAGGGAAGAGTTGTAGATCCTCTTGGACTGCATGGATATAATTGCAGGCATTCCCATAAGCCGTGGGATAAGTCTCTGCGAAATCCTTATGTTGATGCAGATGGAAATCCTAAAATTAATGTGCACGAGAGCCAGGAATTGTATGAGAAACAACAGCAGCAGAGATCAATGGAGCGTGCTATTCGGCAGACCAAGCGCGAATTGCTGGCAAAACAGGCAGAGTTAAGCGACATAGCAGAGACTGATGTAAAAGATATGTTGCAGCCACAATATGATAAACTTGCTTATAAACTGCGGATACAGAATCAACAGTATAAGCAATTCTGTGCGGATAATGGATTGCAGACGCAGGCTGATAGAATTAAGGTGGCAGGATTTAAGGAAAAACAGTCTGCGGTGGCAAACGGCAGGGCAACGGCTTATAGCAATTCTGTCAAAGTTCCGATGGAAAAAGCGAAGAATGTGGGATATACTAAAAGAACAAGGGAAGAGTTTGAACAGACTGCACAGCAGATAAAGAATGAAATAACGCAGTACTCTGACAGACCGTCGAAATGGAGTGGGAATATTATTGTTGATAATTTAATGATGTCTGGTGGAACATTGGGGGCAAAAGAATGGTCCTGTGATATTTCTCTTATTGATACGGTTGACGATGGAACCATATGGCATGAAATGTTACATTCGTGTTCTTGTAGTTATTATAGGCATGAGGTATATGATGCAAATGAATATATAGAAGAAACCAGTGTGGAATGGTTGAAACAGCAAATTTGTAAAGAAAAAAATATTGCAAATTCGTATGCTTATGAAGATAAAACAATTGTTCTGCAGTCATTAAATGATAGTTTTTTATTTGGTACAGATATGGAATTTGCAAAAGAATTATATAATGTACCGCTTCCAGAGCGCTATCAATGGTTAAAGAACAGGGTTGATGAATATTTGAAAAGAGCAGGTGCTTCAAATAAAGATTACGAGGATGTCATGAACTTTGTTGAAAGATTGAAAGGTGGCAGTAATGGGAGACATTAAAGGACTTTTAAAAACAATTCAAGAGTATAATAAAAAATATGTTATTACTGAAAATTCAAGTGAAGCAGATAAACTGATTGCAAAAATAAGAGAGAAAAAATATTCGAAAGAAGACTATTTTGAAACCGAAAAAGCGGTATCCGATTTTATGAAATCAGATGCATCCGAAGAAGATAAGCAAAAAGTTCGTGGTTATACAGAGTCATTATATATGATGATATCTGCAATCAGAGATTATGGACTGGATATTTAGAGGTTATATATAACGGAATGAATAAAAGACAGGCACAGGCTGAGTATTTGAATTTATTAAATAAAAAACTTGATGAAGAAGAAAAAATTATAGAGGATGCAAAACGGAAAGGGATCTGGAAAGATGGTCTTGATTCAAACAGAGAACTTTTTAAAGAATTGGATACAGAATTTGCAAGAAAAATAGAGAAATTGAAAGCTAAAGGTCAAGGAGAGGGAGCATAGTGCTTCCTCTTTATTGCCTTCGTTGGTCATCAATATAGAGTATAGTAGTGCCATACGGTTCAATATATAATGTCTTGTCAATTCTGCGAACATAGTTTTCGTTGCCATCATTGCGGATTTGAATTTGATAGGATACTGTTGCGTTTTTACGTAAGTACGTAATCATCTGTACCTTGCCTTTAAAAAAAACATGCCGCCCATCAGGGCG
>NZ_QRHS01000005.1:0-167846 GCF_003470905.1 Roseburia sp. AM23-20 | reverse complement strand
CTGGAGTTGTGCAGCATTGTCATTCAGAAGTGAGAGTTAATTTTTCGGGAAGTTCACAATCTGATACCATTCCTTCGCTTACCTCAAATCCATAAATGTCCTCTATGGTTTCTGAAATCTGTCGTGTAGTCATTCCCTTTGCATACATGGAGATAATCTTGTCATCAATCGAAGAAATATCTTTTTGACGCTTTGGAAGTATTTGTGGCTCAAAAGAACTTTGGCGATCCTGAGGCACATCTACCTCAAATTCACCGTATTTACTACGGACAGTCTTGGATTTCGTGCCATTACGATAGTTAGGTTCACCTGATCTTTCATAACGATCATAGCCAAGATGTTCATCCATTTCCGTTTCAAGCATATCTTGAATTGTTCCGGAAAGCAGATCTTTTAAAGCATCCTGAATATCTTCAGCAGATTGGATATCATACTCCTGAAGCAGACCTTGGATAAGATTTCTTTTTCCTTCGGTCATTGGTTTTGGTTTGTAAACTTCTTTTTTTCTGTTTGCCATAATAAAAGGCCTCCTATGATTTTAATATTTTATCATAGAAGACCTTTATAGTGTTGAATTTACAGAGATTTTTTCACAGTCTCACAGTTTTCCATCGGAAGCCTTTATTTCAGTCATATCTGTAATACACTTTTCGAGAGGTTTCTCAGCTGAAAAGTCCCGCTTAATTAAATCATCTGATTTCCGAGCTTCTTTATCTGCTTTGGTAATACCGTTAGGCTTACGCTTCGGTTTATGAGTAAGACCAATTTCTTCCATGACACGATAAACAGTTCTCTCACCAGGAATGTCTACTCCTTCCGGCTGTTTGAGCTGCAACGCCTGATACATACGGATCCTTCCATATGTATCATTGCATTCATCTTCACGGCAAATAGCAACCATCGCATCTGCCAACGGCTGATATTTCCAAGGAGTCGCTTTTGTTTTTAGATATTTATTGAATGCCTGTCTGGAAACATGAAGTGCTCTGCAATAAAAAGAATTTTTACCCTTGATCCTGCCGTCATCCGTTTTGATTGCAATAAACATTAATCTCTGTTTTTTGCTGACTTCCGACGGCTGGCTGCGAAAAAAGCACTTGCTTCCTCAAGAAATTCATTTTCTTCCTTTAAACGACGGATTTCCTTATCCTGCTCTTTCACACGTTTTCTGAGTTCGATAAGCTCATCATTAAGTGATAAAGCATTTTTAGGAGTATGGGATGCTTCTGAAGCGCTAAGGCGTCCTTCTTTAAATGCTTTTACCCAGCAGTAAATCGTGCCATCTGGTATGCCCAGTTCTTTAGCTGCTTTGGCTCCGCCTATTTCCTGAGCAAGCTTAACTGCCTGTGCTTTGTATTCGTTGTCATAGGTTCTTTGATTTCGTGCCATAATGTTTTCTCCTGTTCTCGTATTGATTATATCAAAATCCTTGAGAATGTGGTGTCAACTTTTATGATACAACATCATAATGCAATCATGTGGGTGATTGTAATTATAGATGCCAAGCCAAACACCGCAATATATGAGGTCAAGGAAAAGGTGTGGAAATTTAAAAGCTATGAGCCATTTCCAAGTCAAGTGAAAGCTGTAAATACTATAATAGGAAAGAATATAGTTGGAAAAACGTTGACCGAAGCAATTGATGAGCTTAGACATGATAATGACATTAGAGATGGAATGTGTGATTTCGACAAGCTGATAGAAATTATCACTCATTATGTTGATAAAGAAGGCCATGCCGTAGAGATTGAGCCTAAGTTTTAAAAATAAAAATTGCTCCTAAAAAGAGAAGTGTGGAAGAGGATATATGCATAGTAGCAATAGTTTGCTAAGAAATTTTTTGATGGCAATTTGTTATATATATATGAAGCAATATCCTTTTCTTTCTTAGAAGCGTAATTTATTTAAAGGTATCTTATATATATGATTTTAGACCACTTTTTTTATGAGGCAAAAGCCATCAACAATGGATAAATACTGGCATTGAGGGGGATTAGAAATCGGGAAAGGGTTTCCCGATTTCCGATGCTAATATAATGGAGAAATTTATAAGGCGTTATTGGAATAAAATTATGAGCATTAGGCTATTATAAGAAATTTCATTACAAATGTATCTATGCTATAATGAGTATACGCAATAGTTGTTTATGATTGATTAACAAGGGAGAAGAAAATGAATTTTGAAGTTGTATCTTCAGTAAATGATTGCAAAAACAAAGATACTATATATTTGATTCTGAATAATTGGGATGATTGGTTTACATATTCAACATTATTTAAGGTACGATATATTGATAAAAATGGGATTAAACATAAAATGTCAGGCGTGAAAATTGGACAAAAAGGACAGGGAAGGAGCCCTCGTCTGCCAGAAAAATTTAGCACACTCTCGAAAGATTTTTTTTCATTGGGAGCATGTGAAGATTATTATGATTCAATAAAATCTAATTTTCCAGAGGATAAGCAAAGAGAAGAGATATTTTCTGCATTAAATGATATTGCATTTGATTTGGAACTATTTGATAAAGTAAAAAACTTGGATGTTGTTCAAACATCATTAATGAGAGATTATACTTCTAGAGTTATAAAAAATCAGTTTCATAGAATGACAATGGGAGGAGCATGGTTAACACCATATAAATTTAGCTACTTTCCAGATGGTGAAGTGGATGTTTTTGATGAAAATGTAACTGAATTGGAATTTGAAGTGGAACATGAAAAAATGCCGCCATCCAATATACATGTGTTAATCGGAAAGAATGGAGTTGGTAAAACAACTTTATTGAAGGACATGATAAGTGCATTAGAAGAAACAGGAGAAAATCGTGGGAAATTTCAAACTTGGGGAGAAAAGGGATTTGCAAATATAGTTTATGTTTCATTTAGTGCGTTTGACGGATTTTTTGATATAGAGGATGATATTGTACAATATTCATATATTGGATTGGCAACTAAAGATGGAATTAAAAATATTGATATGCTAGCAAAAGATTTTGCAGGAAGCTTGTTTGAAATATCAAAAGGAAATAAAAAGAAACTTTGGAAACAAATAATAGATATTTTGGAATCTGACAATACCTTTATTGATTTGAATATAAAAAAGTGGTCTGAAGAATGTGAGGATAACGTAAATGAATTGCCTTCGGAATGCAGTACGGAGAGCCTTGGGGCAGATAGAAAAAGAATATTAAAAGAATCATTTATAGAAAAAATAATTCCAAGATTCAAAACTTTAAGTTCTGGACACAAGGTCATTTTATTAATTATTGTAAGGTTGATTGAACTAGTAGAAGAAAAAACACTGGTAATCATGGATGAACCAGAAGAACATTTACATCCACCGCTTGTATCAGCATTAATTAGAGCATTGTCGAGTCTGCTTACATATCGAAATGGAGTAGGGGTCATTGCTACACATTCACCAGTTATAGTGCAAGAAGTACCTAAAGATTGTGTTTGGATATTAAGAAGAGTAGGAGAAGAATTAATTGCAGAAAGACCAGAAATAGAAACATTTGGTGAAAATTTGGGAGTACTTACTAGTGAAATTTTCGGGTATGAAGTTACTAATTCAGGATTTCATACAATGATTCAAAATTCTGTAGAAAAATATACAAACTTTAAAAGAGCAATGAATTATTTTCATGGAAAATTAGGAAATGAAGGTAAGGCAATTTTACGTTCTCTTATGTATGAAAAAGAACAGTTAGAGGAAGATGTAGATGATTAAATTAGAAAAACCTGATATAGATGTGGAATCTATAATTACAGATTGTATAGCGAATCTTACAAAACAACCTATTTTAACACATATCAATGCAAGCCAACCCACTATTGTATTAAAAAGTGAAAAATATAATGAACTTGCAGAAAAGGGGCAATTGGGAACATTAGAAACACATACTATAGTTGAGGGTGGAGCAACTAAAGATGATATGGTTTGGTTGTATGATAATAAATTTGTGGCAGATGGTGGTAGAAAGTATTATGACAAAATAAAATCTATTCCTAAATATAGCAAATGTCCATTTTGTGGTGTGGGAACAGTGAGTACATTAGACCATTATCTGCCAAAAACAAAATATCCAACATATGCAGTGACTCCAGTGAATCTTATTGCATGCTGCGCAGACTGTAATAAAAAGAAAAAATCGGAGATTAGTGAAACGAGGAACAATGAATTTATACATCCATATTATGATGATTTTAATGATGAAGTTTGGTTAAAAGTAAAAATAGTATTTGATGAGGAAATAATATTTAGCTTTTACGTAGAGAAACCAAATACATGGGAACAAGAAAAGTATGAGAGAGCAAAAAATCATTTGAAAAAATTGCAATTGAACAAGTTGTATGTCGCTCATTGTGGAGAGGAATTTTCTGAATATGGATATACGGCAAAAGGGTTGTATAAAAGAGGTGGAGAGGAATTAGTTAGAGAGGATTTGATATGCAGAATTGAAGAACGCAGGAGAGTGACTAAAAATAATTGGCGAGCAGCCTTGTATGAAGGGTTGTTAGAGAGCCAAGATTTTTTCGATAAATATTTAATGAGCTAGAAAGAGTGTGGGAGGAAATCTTTATGGATATTGAGTATTTCTTAAGAACTAAATATGAAGAAAATCAAGTGGAAGGTGTATTAAGAACAGAGGAACTATATAAAAATATAAGCAACACTTATTTAAAACATCTCTTTGCGGTTATGCATCAAAGTATTAATGGTTTGCTTAGTTTTATGCAAGCCAAAAAGAAGAATAATGGACATTATAATGCTTTTGAAAGCAGAGAATTGTTAAAAATGATTAAATTGTATGAAGATATGGAATATGTATTGAAACCCACGCATTTAGCATTTAGGTTGGATGAAAAGTATGTTGAAATGTTGAAATTTTGCAAGGATTTTTTACAAGAAAGTGGTGGAAGTGCAATACCCAATGATTTGCCAGAATTTAAGGCGATAGAATATGAACCTATATTTTTTATGACTGAAATAATATCTGTTCCTTCGATAACTAAGGATTATAATTTTACTCTTAGAATGATAGGCGAGGGCTCTTATGCAAAAGTTTTCAGATATAGGGATGAATTTTATAATAAATATTTTGTGTTGAAAAGGGCAAAAAATGACCTTGATGATAAAGAGCTGGAGAGATTTAAAAGGGAATTTGATGTGATGAATGAATTGAAATCGCCATATGTGTTAGAGGTTTATAGATATGATGACAAAAAAAACGAATATTATATGGAATATGCAGATGAGACATTGAAAAAGTTCATAGAAAGAAATAATAGCACATTAACAATAAAGAGAAGACGAGGAATTGCAATGCAGATTTTCAGAGGATTCTCTTATATTCATTCTAAAGGCTATCTACATAGAGATATTAGTTTTACAAATGTGTTGTTACAGCACTATGAAAATGATTTGACAATAGTAAAAATTTCTGATTTTGGTTTAGTTAAGATGGAAAAAAGTGATTTGACAAGTTTCGGTAGTGAAATAAAGGGTTCACTAAATGATAGTAACCTTCAAATTGTAGGGTTTGGAAACTACAATATGGAGTATGAAACTTTTGCGCTTACAAGACTTATCTATTATGTGATGACAGGAAGATATAATTTGGAAAATATTAAAAATCAAAAAGTAAAGGATTTTGTACTGAAAGGTATATCATCCAATTTAGATGAAAGATATCATAGTGTTGCAGAGATGCAGCAGGCATTTGAGGTTGCTTTCCCAATTTCTGGATATTAGTCGAAATTGGGTTACAGACAAAAGGATATAATATGGCATCTATGCAATAAAAATATGCTCCGATAAAATCTAAATTTTGAGAATAAACTTTTCTATAGAAAGTTTTATGTTATAATAAGTTTATACTAATAGAAATGGTAAATAGAAGAAAAACAAAACGAAAACTTAATGAATTTAGATAGGAGCGTTTGTGTTGAGAAAAGATAGTGAAAAATTTTTGGAGATACTTTTGGAAAAAAGAGGAAAGTTAGGTCAAGATGCTATAAGTTGTGGCATAGATGAATTTATGGAAATACCTAATGTTAAATTTAATGCTAAAGCAATATTAGATGATTTGAAAATGTGTGGTTGTATTACGAATGCTAGTTCAATGTATATTAGTGGTAGGTTGGATATTTATTTAACAATGGTAGGGATAGATTATTTTCAGGATAAAGAAAGTATCAGGAGGTATGTATGAGCAGTAATACAAATAATTTTTATGGTAATGTAAGTAATATACAACTTCAGCAAGGAAATGTTAATTCGATACAAACACAAACGGTTACTGCTGTAGAAACACTAGATTTTGATAGGGTTTCGGAGTTCGTTACAAAAATAAAGAAGTATGATTCTTTGTTAGAAGATGAGTTTGGGGATAAAGCAATGGAAGTTAGACAAAAAATAACAGAAATTGATGCTTTAGTCCAAAAGAAAGAAAATCCTAGTAAAGTGAAAATGCTTTTAATGGATTTGAAAAATTTATCTATTGGTGTGACTGGAAGTCTAATTGCGACAGGGATTGTAGAAGGAATAAAATTACTTTTTATATAAGAGGAATGAATTATGAATGGTATTGTTTTGGAACTACAAAAAGAAGCTATGGATAAAAAAGCAGATATAGAATCTTTATTAAGAAAATCATACGTTATTGCACGTAAATTGAAGCTGCCAGAATTTCAAGAATGGATACAGTGTGAGCAAGAAGGATATGGGAAAAAAGAGGTCCCTGAATATAGAATGATACAGGGACAATTGAAAGCATTAAATCCTGTAAGGGGATGGATTCCGGTTGTGATGGATTCTGCAGTAGCTGAAAGCGCTTTTACGAAAACAAAATTGCCAAATTCAGTTTCAGAGCTATATGATTTATACCAAAATGCTGAAAGCTCAATGTTAGTGATGAATTTACCTGCTGAGAGGAATAAGTATGTAGCAAAGTGTTGTGGATTTAATACTCAATTTAGATTAGAATTTGGAAAAAATCAAATATATTCTATTTTAAGTAGAGTGAAAAATAATATTTTAGATTGGGCTTTGACGTTAGAAGAAAGTGGAATAGTTGGGAGAGATTATTCATTTTCAGAAGAAGAAAAAAAGATTGCGCAAGAAAAAACAGAAATAACAAATTATATAACAAATTTTTGGGGAACAGCAACAGATGTGCAAATGCAACAGGGAAACGTAGATTCGTTACAAGATAAGTAGAAAAAACATAAGAAAAATTTTGATTACGAATGAAGGAATAAAAAATGGGAGAAGTTACTAATCAGTATTCTGCAGAAGAGATAATAGAAAAATACCACAAACATATCCATAATTATAATAGTATTATCGAAGAATTAAAAAATATTATGGAAAACGCATATATAAAAAAGCAGAATATTGCAGATTTTTTTGAGTTACACCTTCGTTTTTGTGTAGAAGCGGTTAATGTTTTGAGTGAAGCTATAGAAACAATTCAGAATGATATGGTTGATGAAAGCATGTGTATGCGTTTAGAAGGATTATTTAATAGTTGCGCAAGAGAACATAAGGATTTAGAAGATGTATATAGTAATGTGAAATATAATGATGAAATTTGTGGATATGAAGATGTACTTATAAGATTACGAGATGAATGTGAAGACATGGAATATTGTGATGAAACAGTTAAATTTGTTAGGGCAATAATTCGAAATACTATTAATGCTAATAATTTTTATGGAGATGTTAAAAATATACAAATTCAGCAAGGCACACGAAACTCATCACAAAAAGCTTGCAAATCAACATATAGTATGCGAGACACTATAATTGAAAAGGAAAGAACTTCTGTTAAAGAAATTTTGAAAAGTAAAGCATATGAAGGAATAGTAGCCTGCGTATTATTTGCAGTTGCATCAATACTTTATAATGTACTAACAAAAGAGATGCTTGAAAAAATACAGAGCAGTACAAAAATATTTTTGCTGTTTACTATGGCCATTTTTTTTGTGTTTGGAATAGGTTTATTGATTATATGTGTTTATGATATCATAAATATGTTACCTTTGATGACAAAAGGTGCTTTTGTAGAATTAGAATCTAAGATTGAGTGGCTAGACAAATTCCTTGCTTTTTTTCAAAAGTCAGATGAGTTAGTACAAAAAGATGTAAGAACAACGGGAAAGTGCTACAAGAATATAGATGGAGTAATCTATAGAATAAAAGGGAAAAAGTGTCCATACTGTGAGACGCAGCCAATAGGAGAAATGTTTTTAAATTACTCCAATTATAAGAAAATGTATTTTTGGGAATGCAATCAAAACCAATCACATGTAGTTGAGTTTGATTATAAGAAGAAAATATAGCAATTATTATTGATAACAGCATAGAACTGACAAAATAGTAAATCAACGGTATAATACCCTTGCAAGGTCAAATTCTCCATATCCCAAGGCAACGCCCTTTATCCTCAAGGGGCAAAAATCTTTAGCCTAGGGAATTTTGAAGTCGGAAAAGGATAAAGATGAAAGTAAAATTAGAAGACATAATCGAGGCAATGGAATTTGCCAATATGGAAACAGAATATTATTATGATACCCACAATGAAAAAGTTCTGATGATTTTTGATGGAATGGTGGATGGTGAGGACAATCCGGAACTCTTCGAAGATATTAAAGAGGGATTTGTCGAGGATTATATACCGTTACCGGGACAATACGATATCAATGAGTATCGAATAATGGAAGAGTTTATATACGAGCTTCCGGCGGGAAAGAATCAGGATGTATTGGCAAGGACAATTCAGGGAAGAGGTGCTTTTAGAAGATTTAAGGATAAATTGTATGACTTGAATCTGGAAAAACAGTGGTACCAATATCGTGAAGAAGCCTATGAAAAAATAGCAAGGCAATGGTCTGAAAGACATAAGATTGATATTGTTGAATGAAAGAAAGAGGTGCTGCTATGATACCCACAGAAGATATTATGCCAATAGTGAAAAATACAATCGCTGCATCAATTAAATGTAACACCCATCGGGGATACATTGGTTGGAGCAGCTGCGATAATATTTGTATGGATATGCATGACTGTCTTGATATGTGTGCTGAGACTTTAGAAATGCGTGGTTATATGGTTGCACTTGAGGCGGCTACATATATTTTGGTATCTGGTGTTAAGTTAGCATCTCATGCAGATAGTAGTTCGGGAATGCTTACAGACGTTATCATGTGTACATACGAATTAATAGAAAAATGCGCAAAAGAAGTCGAAAAACAGGATAAACAGATGCGAGATCAAGCACTTGCATTGATTATAAAAGAGGCAAAAAAGAGTGTTTTTGATGGTTGGACTGACTGGCGTTATGATTTGCTGAAATGTGGGATTTGCCTATGCGACGAAAAGAGTGCAAAGAAGCTTGAAAAGGTTTTGGATACCCTTTTGGAAATTTCACGGGAGGATTATTACCCGGAATATACGAAAAAAGAAGATTTGATTGTAAGATACCTTTTACATAGACATTTATATGGCAAAAAGAATACACAGAAGGAACTATATCAGAATATTGCAATAAATGAACTCCGTATTATAGCTATCAAGGATGCTATGGAAAATAAAAATTATGATGAAGCAGAGAAGCTTTGTTTAGAGAAAGCAAACGAAGAAGAGACATGGCATTATCGTAGCAGTAATCCGGAAGATTGGAATAATATGCTATATGACATATATAAGACAGCAAACAGTACGGAAAAGCAAATCACACAGGCAAAAAAGCTGCTATTGATGGGAAATGAGAAGTTCTGGGATGTTTTGAAACAGATTTATAAAAAGTGTGGTGCGTGGAATGAAAATTACGAGAGCCTATTGGATGAATTAAAGGATAGCAAGCGAACTGTTTGCTATCGCAGTGTTCTTATTTCTGAAAATGAAAAGAAGAGATTGCTTGATGATGTAATGGAGAATCCGTATGATTTGTTTTATTATGGGAAATATTTGGTGAAGGAATATCCGGAGCAGGTATATGAGTTGTGTTATAAGGAAATAAGTGAGAGTTGTGCTCAGGCAAAGGATAGACGCGAATATAAGAAAATAACGAAGAATATTGCACAGCTTATAAAATGGAAGGGGAATGATACTGCTAAATCTTTAATTGAGGAATTGATGCAGAGATATCCAAGAAAACCAGCATTGTTGGATGAATTGGAGAAGGTGGAGAAGAAA
The DNA here is from genome assembly GCF_003470905.1 of Roseburia sp. AM23-20. Taxonomy (NCBI): domain Bacteria; kingdom Bacillati; phylum Bacillota; class Clostridia; order Lachnospirales; family Lachnospiraceae; genus Roseburia; species Roseburia sp. AM23-20. The sequence goes on along the minus strand of NZ_QRHS01000005.1, from coordinate 157,645 downwards.
CTTTAGGAGAAAAATGATGTTTTTACATTGACTTTATATAATTGAGTAAATAAAACAAAATATGATAAAAGAAATTTTGATAGGACCAAAGTCGGATGTAGAAGTGGAAGACGTGGTTAATTTTCTGAATTTTTGTGGATATTATTCCAGTACTCCTATTAGTATTAAAAAATCTGATATTTCGTACAGATAAGTAAAGCAGATATTAAAAGCATTGGAATTCCCAACTACCTTCTTGTCTATGCTATCACTAACAGATATAATATTTATATAAGACAGGAAGGGTGGGGATGGCATGACAAAAACGGGATCACAAAAAAAATTTAAAATAAGCATACGTGCAAAGATTTTAGTAGGAATGATCGTATGTGTTTTGACCGTGACGAATCTGATCGGCTGGTTTTTTATAGTACAGGCGAGAGATACATTGTTGGAACAGTGTAAGAAAAATGCCAGAAATTCAGCGAAAATTGCCGCAGAAAGAATTGATGGGGATATTCTAGAAAAGATCAAAGCAGGGGATGAAGCGACAGAGAATTATAAAGAGATACTGTCGCAGCTGCAGGATTTTTTGTGTGGCGATGATATCCAATATATATACACGATGAGAATGAATGGCGGCAGACTGGAATTTATTGTTGATGCTGATACTGAAGAAGGGGCTGCAATTGGTGAAGAATATGAGATATATGATGAAATTGCAGAAGCATTTAAAGGAAATGTCACGGTTGACAGCGAAATGACATCCGATGAGTGGGGAGATTTTTACAGTGCATTTGCTCCGGTTTACGATAGTGCAGGTCAGATTGCAGGAATCGTAGGCGTTGATTGTTCTGCAACTGATATCAGACTTCAGGAGAATATTTTTATAAAAGAATTTTTGATCATTGAACTGCTTGGATTAGTGATAGCAGTAGTGCTTTCCCTTATCATAAGTGGTATCTTGTCGAAAAGTGTAAGTGTGATAGCAGGGAAAATGAGTGAACTTGCAAAGAAGGAGGGAGATCTTACACAGAAGATCAACGTAAGATCAACAGATGAAGTTGGAGATATTGCAGACAGCCTGAATATGTTTTTGGAAAATCTGCGTGAGATCATTCATAATATCAGTGTAAGTGAAAATAAACTTTTAAACAATTCAGAACATGTAAATAATATTGTGACATCCTCTGCCAATGAAGTATCGAAGGTCAATGCGACAATGAACAATATGGAAGGAAAAGTCCTTGAAATGAGTGATCTGGTTCACAAGATCGCCGAAAATGCAAAGAATAATAACGAGATGATGTCATCTGTCATAAATGAGGCAAAATCGCAGGCTGAATATATTGGTGAGGTTGGATCAAAAGCAGAAAAGCTAGAAGAAGATGCGGTATCAGCCAGAGAGCGTATGCAGAATACGATCGTGAGAATTGGAAAAACACTTGAAGATAAAATTGAAGAATCAAAGGAAGTGGAGCGGATACAGCAGCTTACAGACAAGATCCTTAATGTTGCAGACCAGACAAATCTGCTTGCATTGAATGCCAGTATTGAAGCTGCAAGAGCGGGAGAAAGCGGCAGGGGATTTGCAGTTGTGGCCAACGAGATATCCAGTCTTGCGGAGGAGTCGTCAAAGACTGCAGGTGAAATTCAAAAGATAAATACATTTATCGTAGATATTGTAGCTAAATTAGCGGAGGCTTCGTTTGAACTGCTAAACTACGTGAAAACAAATGTTATTTCTGATTATGATGTCCTTGTACATACCGGTGAGGAATATGCAAATGATGCACATAATTTTAAAGAACAGATGGAAAAGTTTGAGGGGTATATAGATGAACTGGGGCAGAGTATGGAGCGTATTCATTATTATGTGAATGGCATCATGGATGGGTTTGACAAACAGAAAGAGGAAGTGTCGGTTAATTCAGAATATATGTCGCAGATCAATGAAGAATTTAAGAAGATCGTGGATGTAGTTTCAAACAATAAAGAAATTGTTGATGAGCTTGAAATGAATATCCGGCAGTTTAAAATCTAACATATCATATAATTCCTATTAACAAAGTAGAAATAAAAGCGTATATTACCAGATAACAAAAGACAAGTGTAACCAGGGGTTATAAAAATGCCAAAAAACATATTATTCAAAGAATATAAAACACAGGATTATATTGAGATCGCAAAATAGACAGAGAGATGGGTGGATGCCACAAAGGAACACCGGGTATCTTAGAGCATTTTATTTCCATGTATAAGATTACCGGTGAGGATGAGTTTTTAGGGTATGCAAAACGGACAGCAAGATTTATCATCAGCCAGTCGTTTGTGAGTGATGAACCGGGAGATATCTATAAACAGCAGAAAAAGAGAAACTGGTATGGAAACTGGTGGAGAACGATACCGCAGAATGTCCACAGCTATACCGGTTTATACATTGGAACAACAGGAAATGCATGGAGTCTGTTATCTTTAGCAGGGGTACTGGAAGGAAAAGAATGGATACAGACAGTAGAATACAATTATTTTAACTAAATTGGGAATGAAAAGATGGCAGAGAGAAAAATTTATCATTCAATCGCAGAATTAGTGGGAGAGACACCGTTAGTCGAAGTTACTAACTATGAAAAAGAACATGACTTAGATGCCACGATACTTGCAAAGCTGGAATTTAAAGATATTCCGGGAGTGCCGGAACTGATCGCAGAAAAAGGACTGGCATTCGATCCGTTTTACGATCTGCTTCAGAAGTATGCAGATGAGCATGGCTGGTATTATATCAATCAGGGCAGAAATCCGGAAAACCCGAATGTACATATCGCAACTACCGGTCCTGAAATCTGGGATGCTACAGGCGGAGATATTGATTTTCAGTATGATGAAGTAGTTGAGGTTAATGCAGATCTTGCATATGAGGTTGGTCGTGATCTGGTAAGAACAGATGGAATCTTTCTTGGTCAGTCTGCTGCAGCAGCGATCAAAGTTGCAACGGATATTGCAAAAGACCGGAAGCAAAGGGAAAGACGATCGTTGCGATCTGTGCAGACAATGCATTCAAATATTTATCGACGAATATTTACAGATAGTAGGAGAAAATTGATCAGATCATGAATCATACATTATTACAGCAGATCACAAGAAAAGATGCAAAGGCATTTACACACGGCGGAAAGTTCCATGCGGACGATGTTTTTTCCTCGGCATTATTGCTCTATCTGAATCCGGAGATTACGATTACACGTGGCAATAAAGTCCCGGAAGATTATGACGGAATCGTATTTGATATTGGGCGTGGGGAATTTGATCATCATCAGAAGGACAGCAGAGTCCGTGAAAATGGAGTGCCGTATGCGGCATTTGGACTGCTTTGGGAGCAGCTTGGAACCGGGATTTTAGGGGAAGAACTCGCGCAGACTTTTGATGAGGCGTTTGTGCAGCCTCTCGATAACAATGATAATACGGGAGAAAAAAACGAGCTTGCAACCTTGATCGGAAACTTTAATCCAACCTGGGATGCGTCAGGCAGCAGTGATGATGCTTTTTTTAAGGCGGTCGGTGTCGCAGGTATGATACTGGAAAATAAATTTGAGCGTTATCTTGGAAATGAGCGTGCCGATAAAAGGATCGAGGAAATTTTAGAGTCACAGCAAAAGGAGTCTGATGCAAAAATACTCGTCCTGCCGGAATTTATTCCCTGCCAGAAAAGGCTTTCAGAGACGGAGATTGCGTTTGTGATCTTTCCATCTAATCGTGGTGGATATTGTATCCAGCCGCAAAAAAGAGAATATTCCATGAATTATAAGTGCAGTTTTCCGGAAAAATGGCTTGGACTGGAGAATGAAGAGCTGGTACAGGCAACAGGACTTTCCAGCGCCGGTTTCTGCCACAAAGGTGGCTTTCTGATGACGGCTGGCACATTAGAAGATGCTGTCGCAGCATGTAAGATCAGTCTGTCCTGCTTTAAAGAGGAACCCGTGATCGTAAATCTTGGCGGTGGAAAGGAAGCAGATGAATTATTGCAGAAATTGCCGGGAATGGAGCATGCCCGCATATCACACTGCGTGCTGCCGGATGTTCCGGAACTTACACTGCAGGGAATCTATGGGGAAGTTTTGATGGAAAAGCAGGAGTGGAAGAGCCGTATCAAAGATCAGGTAAAACAGGTCTTAAAAGAAAAACCGGAAGCTGTTTATGTGGAAGGGGATGTTTTTTTGACTTATCCGATCGTACATCAGCTTCGAAAAAAACATATTCCGGTTTTAACACTGGCAGAATGTGATGGAGAGCGATATATCGTACGTATCCCGTCGGGTTCTTGAAAATTGATTGACGAAGCCCAAAAAAGGCAGTAAGATATGCAATGCAAAACAGGCATTGTATATCTTATTTTATTTTATGAAACAGTGTAAGGAAGAAAGGTGAGAGCAGCAATGAAAAATAATAAATATGAAATTGATATGTGCAATGGCACCATTATGGATAAATTAATATCGTTTGCATTTCCGCTAATGCTTTCTGGAATTTTACAGTTAATGTTTAATGCAGTTGACATCATCGTTGTGGGACGGTTCAGCGGAAGCCAGGCACTTGCAGCGGTCGGTTCGACAACGGCACTGATCAATGTATTTGTGAATCTTTTTATCGGGATCTCACTTGGAGCAAATGTGCTTGCAGCAAGATTTTATGCTGCAGGACGGGAGAAAGAAATGTCACAGACCGTACATACGGCGATTACGTTGGCACTGATCAGCGGTGTGGTGATGGCATTTGTTGGTGTACTGTTTGCAAAGGGAGCGCTGGAACTGATGGGCACACCGGATGATGTGATCGGTCAGTCGACTTTATATATGCGGATCTATTTTATGGGAATGCCATTTTTTATGCTTTATAATTATGGTGCGGCAATACTTCGGGCAGTCGGGGATACAAAACGGCCGCTTTTATTCCTTATTATATCCGGCTGTATCAATGCGGTGCTGAATATGATCTTGGTGATCGTATTTCATTTAGATGTTGCCGGCGTTGCGATCGCAACGATCATTTCACAGTGTGTGTCCTGTATTCTTGTTTTACGCTGCCTTTGTAAAACGCAGGGAAGCTATCAGCTTCATTTATCAAAACTTTCTATAAAAGGTGTTTATTTAAAACAGATTTTTCAGGTGGGAGTTCCGGCGGGAATCCAGAGTACAGTCATCAATTTTTCAAATGCATTGTTACAGTCCTCTGTTAATTCCTTTGGCGCAACAGCAATGGCGGGATATACGGCAGCAAATAATCTGCTTGGTTTCCTGTATGTTTCTGTAAATTCTGTTACACAGGCGTGTATGAGTTTTACCAGTCAGAATTTTGGTGTAGGAAAATATAAGCGTATGGACAGAGTTCTTCTGGACTGTCTGATTTTATCGGTTGGAGTTGCTGCTGTGCTTGGATGTGGGGCATATTTCTTTGGAGCAGAGATACTGACGATCTATACCAAAGAACCGGATGTGGTTGCATGTGGAGTAGAGATTCTTTCAATTACTACAGTGCCATATTTCCTTTGCGGTATCATGGATCTTTTTCCGGGAGCACTGCGTGGAATGGGATATTCTTCGGTTCCGATGATATTGTCTGTGATCGGTACAGTTGGAATGCGTATATTATGGATTTTTGCATTCTTTCCGTATCACAGATCCTTGTATTTCCTGTTTATTTCGTACCCGGCATCCTGGCTGGCTACGATCGTGATGCAGGTGATCTGTTATTACTTTGTACGGAAAAAATGTCTGGGAAAAGCGGTTAAAAAGGATCTGTAAGCTGGTTAAAATACATCTTTATCCCGGTTATCATTCTTTGCACAATATAGTTTTTTGTCGGCGAGACTGTAGAGGTTGGAAATCTCCATTCCATTTTGGTATTGTGCAATGCCGCCATCCGGCAGATACTTTTCTAAAATCCGACTGAAAGTAACCAACACTTCGTCACCGAATACATGCCCATAGGTGTCATTGATTTTCTTGAAAAAATCTAAATCCAGTAAAACAGCATAAAAATCAGTATGATCATTTTGAATCAGCTGCTCTAAATACTGGTTCAGATAACGTCTGTTATAAAGTGCAGTCAGTGTATCGTGGTCAGCGGCATTTTTTAACTGATCTCCCAGAGTTCTTAGATCGCTGTCCTGTTTTTCATATTGAACCTTCAAAAGCAGAGTGACCATAAATACGCAAAACATAGAAATTACCAGAGAACAAAGGGTGGAGTAAAATGCTTCCTGTTCTGTGATCGCAGCCCATGGAACCGGATGATAATAAGAATAAATTACGATAAAAACATCACAGAAAACTGCTAAAACTGCAAAAATCAGGGCGTGGGCGGCCGGGATGAAAATGGCGATGGCAGCGATGCTTAAAATCATGTAAACGATCGTATTTGTATGATAAATATAATAAAGAAACGGAAATTCTATAAAAGTAAGCAGTGAGACTACCAAATAGGAGGCCCGTTTTGTATGTCCAAAATGGACGCCATAAAAACTGCTCAGAAGGATGAGCAGTGCACACATGCCGCAGAAAAAGGTACCTGGTCCGAATCCATAAATACATTATTCTTTTCTGATTAAGATGAGAATAGTATATAATGTTTTTCGGCATATTTCAAATAAAACAACGTTATGGTACAATAGCTATCGCATGAGATTAAAATACAGAAAGGCAGAAAATATGAAATTATACATAATCAGACACGGTGAAACATCGTGGAATAAAGAGAAAAAACTGCAGGGACAGCATGATATCATGTTAAATGACGCAGGTGTGCGTCTGGCAGAACTGACAGGTGAAGGAATGAAAGACATTGATTTTGATCTTGTCATTTCCAGCCCGCTGATCCGAGCAAAACAGACAGCAGAGCTTGTGATGGCGGGCAGACATCTTCCGATGATCACAGACAGACGTATCATAGAACTTTCTTTTGGCGACTGGGAGGGAGAATGTGTGAAAGACAGCAAAGTTCTTCCACCGGATTTTATTGATAAATTTTACAATGATCCTTATCACTGCATGAAAGCACCGGGCGGAGAAAGTTTTAAAGATGTTTTAAAACGGACCGAAGATTTTTATCAGTCGCTGGTACAGAACAAGGCATATGAAAATGCCACGATCTTTATATCAACACATGGGGCAGCCGGGCGCTGTCTTTTAGCTAATTTTTATGAAGACAAAGAGGATATCTGGCGTGGCGGCATTCCGAAAAACTGTTCTGTCTGCATCGTTGAAGTAAAAGACGGTGTTGGGACAGTATTGGAAAAAGACAAAATTTTCTATGATGAAGCAGAATAGATAAAATACGCGAGAGGAGATAATAAAAATGGCGTGTACTACAATACTTGTTGGAAAAAATGCATCCTATGACGGATCTACAATGATCGCGAGAAATGATGATTCCGGTTCCGGACATTTTACACCGAAGAAATTTGTTGTCGTCCATCCGGATGAGCAGCCGAAAACATATAAATCTGTTCTTTCGCATGTGACGATTGAACTTACGGATGATCCGATGCGTTATACGGCAGTGCCGAATGCCGTGGATGGGGAAGGTATCTGGGCAGCGGCAGGTGTCAATGAGGCAAATGTTGCGATGACGGCAACGGAGACAATTACATCAAACCCGCGTGTGCTTGGCGCAGATCCTCTGGTTGAACTTCAGCCGGCAGAAAACGGGAAAGAAGAAGTCCCGGGCGGAATCGGTGAGGAAGATATCGTATGTATTGTTTTACCGTATATCCGCAGTGCAAGAGAGGGCGTGAAACGCCTTGGATCGTTGCTGGAACAGTATGGCACATATGAGATGAACGGAATCGCATTTCAAGATCAGAATGAGATCTGGTGGCTTGAGACGATCGGTGGGCATCACTGGATCGCAAGAAGGGTGCCGGATGATGTGTACGTTGTCATGCCAAATCAGCTTGGTATTGATCAGTTTGATCTTGAAGATGCACTATCTGAACAGAAAGAATATATGTGTTCTTCTGATATGAAAGAATTTATAGAAAAAAATCATCTGAACCTCTCAATGGATGGCAGCCTGAATCCGCGTGATGCATTTGGCAGCCATGATGATGCAGATCACGTATACAATACACCGAGAGCATGGTATATGGAGCGTTGTTTAAATCCCCATACAAAAGTCTGGGATGGAGAAAATGCGGACTATACACCGCAGTCGGATGATATCCCGTGGTGCATGGTACCGGAAAAGAAAATTACGGTGGAAGATGTAAAATATGTACTGTCCTCCCATTTTCAGGGGACACCGTACGATCCGTATGCGGCATACGGAGAGAAAAATATGCGTGGCGCATACCGCTCGATTGGGATCAACCGCAATGACTTTTTGGCAGTGATCCAGATGCGCCCTGAGATGGAGCATGACTGTAATGTGATCGAGTGGATCGCATTTGCATCCAATGCGTTCAACGTGCTGGTTCCATTTTATGCAGATATTGATGAGACCCCGGATTACCTTTGCAATACCACAGATGAGGTTTCTACAGATAATTTTTACTGGTCGAGCAGAATGATCGCGGCAATGGCTGATGCGTCTTACCGGAGTTCGGTATTCCATATTGAAAGATATAAAGAGCATGTACTGGCAAAAGGTCATGAACTGATCAACCGGTATGATGATTTGCTTTCAAAAGAAACCGATGCAGCAAAAAGAAAAGAGATCCGGCATGAGGCAAATCGTGCAGTTGCAGGAATGTTAAAGAAAGAGACGGCAGACACGCTCGATAAAGTACTGTTTGAGCTGAGTGGTCAGATGAAGAATGCATATGCCAGATCGGATGCATAACCTGCAGATAAAAGGAAATGGAAAAGGAGAAGAGATAATTTGAAAAAAGGTCGTTATATTTTTCTTGGGCTGGCAATGATTTTATTGTTGGCAGGATGCAGTATGAACCGGAAAACGATCCGTTTTGGAGCTGCGGGCATTGGTGGAATGTATGATTCATTTTCCAATGCATTTGTCAGTCTTGCAAATAAAGAGGATTTTTCTTATAAACTTGAAACGAGAAATACTGCCGGATCGGCAGCAAACATCAGACTTCTTTCCGGAAAATATATAGAACTGGGAATTGCGCAGGCAGACCTGGTGGAGGAAGCCTATCATGGAACAGGGGAATTTCGTGATAAAGCATATCAGGGATATAAAGCGGTTGCAGCACTTTACCCGGAGGCATGTCAGATCGTGGTGAGAGCAGATTCGGATATTACATCATTAGATGATCTCCTTGGAAAAACGATCAGTATCGGAGCGGAGGAGTCAGGAACAGAGCGGAATGCAAAACAGATCCTGCTCGCACAGGGGATCAGCACGGATATGGCAGAGACTGTTAATTTAGATTATACGGAAGCGGCAGCAAAACTTGCAGCGGGTGAGATAGATGCATTTTTCTGCACTGCAGGCACACAGACAACGGTGATCGGGGAACTCGCAAAGGAATGTGGAATACGGCTTTTAAGTATCGATGTAAAATGCAGGGACAGATTAAAGGCTGCATATCCGTTCTATTCCGAATATACGATCCCGGCAGGTACCTATAACGGTCAGACGGAAGATGTAAAAACACTGTCTGTACAAGCAGTGCTGTTAGCTGGTGACAGTTTATCCGCGGATACGGTAAAGGAGCTGACGGCACTTCTGTTTTCTCATGAACAGGATATCAGATATGCGACATCGATCGGACTAAAAGAGGATGAGCAGTCTGCGATCGGGGGAATCACGATCCCATTTCATAAGGGGGCGGCGGCATACTATGCAGAGTGCGGCATCGAGGTGCCGACAGAGTAGATACGGATCTGAATATCAGATATGGTTTGGAAATTAAGATTGAAAGGATAAATATGGAAGTTCAGTTGGATATGTATCAGACACTGGCAGCTTCAGTGCTGGTGCTGATGCTCGGTAGTTATTTAAAACAAAAAATACATGTTCTGGAAAAATTCTGTATCCCGGCACCGGTTGTCGGGGGACTTTTGTTTGCAATCGTCACCTGCATCTGTTACAGCAGCGGAATTATGGAGATTTCTTTTGATGATACATTAAGAGAAGTGTGTATGGTATTCTTCTTTACTTCGGTAGGATTTCAGGCAAATCTGAAAGTATTAAAGAGCGGAGGAAAGTCACTGGCAGTATTTTTAGGACTTGTCATTCTTCTGATCGTTTCACAGAATTTACTTGCGATCGGAACGTCACGTCTGCTTGGCATTGATTCGCTGATCGGTATGTGTACCGGTTCGATCCCAATGGTAGGCGGACATGGAACGGCGGGTGCGTTTGGCCCGGTTTTAGAGGATCTGAATGTGGAAGGTGCAACAACGATCTGTACGGCAGCAGCGACCTTTGGACTGATCGCCGGAAGTCTGATCGGTGGACCGCTGGGGAAGCAGCTTATTGAGAAAAAGAACCTGCTTGATACGGTTGTGCCGGAGGATGACAGTCTTTTGGTGGAAGATGAGAAGAAACATGAGCGTCATACAAATATGTATGCATCGGCAGTATTCCAGCTTATTCTGGCAATCGGACTTGGAACTGTTTTTTCCTGGCTTCTGACAAAAACAGGAATGACATTTCCGATTTATATCGGTGCAATGATCGCTGCGGCTCTGTTTCGGAATATCGGAGAGTACTCTGGTAAATTTGTGATCCATATGGGTGAGATCAATGATATCGGTGGTATTTCCCTGTCACTGTTTCTTGGAATGGCAATGATCACATTAAAACTCTGGCAGCTTGCATCACTTGCGCTGCCGCTTATCATATTGTTAGCAGTTCAGGCGATACTTATCTGTGTATTTGCAAAATTTGTAGTATTTTATGTGATGGGAAGAGACTATGATGCAGCAGTAATTGCAGCAGGAACCTGTGGATTTGGAATGGGAGCGACACCGAATGCTATGGCAAACATGCAGGTACTTTGTGAAAAATATGCCCCTTCCGTAAAGGCGTACCTGATTATTCCGCTGATCGGAAGTTTATTTGCAGATTTTATCAACAGTCTGGTCATCACATTTTTCATTAATATATTATAAATAGAAGAAACGGAGATGTTTATGTTTAAATTCAGAAAGAAAAGAGAGAAAGGTCACGAATATAATCTGACTTATGATAATCTTGCAGTCCCGGAGATCCATACACATGAGCCGGAAGAAGCAGCAGAGGAAGAGGACAAAAAGCCGGGAATCACCTATGACAGTGTGGCAATCCCGGAGATTCATATCAGAAAAAAATAGCAGAAAGGTAATTTTAACAGATGGCAGTAAATAAAAATGGAATCGTAGTAATTGGTGCGGTATTTGTGGATATTAAAGGATTTCCGGAAGATATTTATATTCCGGACGGAAGAAATGCAGGAAGAATTGAATATATCCATGGAGGTGTCAGCCGTAATGTTGTGGAAGATATCGCCAATATCGAACTGCGGCCTACATTTCTGGGAATCGTGGATGATTCAGCACTTGGAAGTGAGGTCATTCACAAACTACAGAATCATAAAGTAAATACAGAATACATGCTGACGATTCCAAATGGAATGGGAACCTGGCTTGCGGTATTTGATCATCACGGAGATGTTGCCGGTTCGATCTCGCAGAGACCGAATCTGATGCCGATCCTTGATGTGCTGGAAAAATCAGGGAATGAGATTTTTGAAAATGCTGATTCCGTTGTGATTGAAGTGGATATGGATAAAGAGATCGTCAAAAAAGTCGTGAATCTGTGTGAAAAATTCAAAAAACCGCTTTACGGGGTTGTCAGCAATATGAGTATTGCGGCAGAGAGAAGAGATTTTCTGCGGAAATTTGACTGCTTTATCTGCAACCAGTTAGAGGCAGGAATGTTTTTTTCTGATGATTACAGTGAAAAGACACCGGAAGAACTTGCAGAGATCCTTGCAGGCTGTGTAAAACGTGCCAATATTCCTTCCATGGTCGTTACCATGGGCGGCAAGGGTGCAGTATATGCGGACAGGGAAGGTATTTATGGAGTGTGCCCGGCAAAAAAGGTACAGGTAAAAGATACGACAGGAGCGGGTGATGCGTTCTGCGCAGGTGTGGCAAGTGGACTGACATATCAGAAAACGTTGGAAGAAGCAGTAGAGATTGGAACACGTCTGGCTGCATCCGTGATCACATCATCCGAAAATGTCTGTCCGCGATTCCTCCCTGCGGAACTTGGAATTGAAGCCTGAGGATAAAAAATCTTATAAATTAAGAATGTAGAATACAGAAAGGACGAGTTAAAGAGAATATAGAGCATTTCTATTTTAATGCCGTCAAATCTATGCTAAACTCATGGGCAGAAAGCAACGGTTTCAATAAGTGCCGGAGCATTACGAAAGATGAGGAGCAGAGTGATGGAGTTGGAAAGTGTATTTTTAGACAATCTTCCGGACACAGCAAATATGATCTTAAATATCCTGTGGGACAGAAATGAGGAAATGTGTACCGCTGAATTAACAGATGCAGTGAATGAAGTATATAACAGACGCTGGGAGAAGAACATGATACAGGAATTTATTAATCTGCTTATCCGGATGGACTATGTGGAGAAGAAGCGGCATGGATTTCGTGTATATTATGCTGCGTTAGGTGCAGATTATGAATTGTAAAAAAATTCTGAAAATTAATAAGAAATGATAAAATATCAAAAAAACAGATGGATAATACTTGACTTTGCTGATTTATAGTGCTATAACGTAACAGAAGCAAGGAAATAAAGTAAAAAGGATGAAAGATGATATGCAGAAAGGAAGCGTATAGTATGTCAGATAAGAATCCAAAACATCCATTAAAAAAGAAAAAGGTGGCAGCCAAGATCAATATTGCAGATCATGCCGCAGTAGAAGAGGCAAGAGAGACACATAAGTCAAAGAAACATGTATATTGATGAGTGGTTACAAAGTAGATGAGAGATACCCGGAGTCTTAAGATTCCGGGTATTTTTATGTAATAGCAAAATTCGTTGAAATACTCTATTATATAAAAAGCCCTCCGGGCAGGATTCTGCCTTTACAAATTAAAAAAGATATATTACGATAATTTCCGGCAGAAAGAGATCAGTGTGAAAATAAGATATTTCACACACAAGATTTGTGCTTACACACAAACTTGATATGCGCAAAAGACAGCGCAAGAATGGAGATTTTTATGAAAGAATTACTTTATGGTATCGTGGAACTGCTCGCAAAGATACACAGTTATCTGCTTCGTTTAAACGATGCATATGAATACAATTTCAGCGACAAGGAACTGCATTTTTTGGTCATTGGAATTTTGGGAATGATGTTTATTTTTGTGGTGTATCCGGTTTTTAAATGGCTTGCAAAACACGATCATGTCATGGTGATCGCATGGATTTATGTTTTTACGCTGATCATCGTGATCACGTTTGCGATCGAGATCGGTCAGAAGGTAACGAACACCGGTAATATGGAGTTTGCAGATATTGTCTTTGGTGTAGTCGGGTTTATTGTGATGTTTTTTGTCTTTGCGATTATACGTGAGATTTACAAGGGAATCTTAAGTCTGATCCGTGATACGACACATCAGGATCAAAACCGCAGTAAAAAGAGACATCAGAGAGCATATGACGAATACGAAGAAGATGTCATGGATGAAGATCGCGAAGAATAAGATTTTTCACATGCAGAAATGAGGATTTTTATGAAGCAGATTTTAAAAAGAGTAGTGGAAACGCTCATCGTAATATTTGGAAACTGTATTTATGCGTTTGGAATTGCAATGTTTATTTTACCAAGCGGGCTTATCACAGGTGGAACGACAGGTATCGCATTGTTTGTCAATGATGTTTTTCACACACCGGTCACCGTGTTTGTGCTTGTGTTTAATACGATTATGTTTCTGATCGGTTTTTTTGCATTTGGATGGAAATTTGCGGCAAATACGGTCGTGAGTACGTTCAGTTACCCGATCGCACTCGAATTGATCACGAGACTGCTTGGTGGTTACCGTATCACAGATGATCTGATCCTTTGCACGGTCTTTGGAGGTATCTGTATCGGGGCAGCGATCGGACTTGTCATCAGAATGGGAGCTTCCACAGGAGGTATGGATATCCCGCCTTTGATCTTAAATAAGTATTTTAAGATCCCGGTTTCAAGTTCTGTTTATGTATTTGATATGCTGATCTTACTGCTTCAGGTATTTCACAGCAGTGGAGAGCAGGTGCTTTACGGTATCCTGCTTGTGATCGTATACAGTGCAGTACTGGATAAATGTCTGATGCTTGGTACTGCAAAAATGCAGATCAAGGTTGTCAGCAGCCATATTGATGAGATCCGCACGGCAGTGTTAAATGATATCGACCGCGGTGTGACGCTGTTAAACAGTGAGACCGGATTTTTAAGAAACAATACAATGATGCTTCTGACTGTGGTATCTATGCGTGAGCTTGCCAGAACGGAAAAACTGATCCATGAAGTAGACCCGGATGCCTTTGTGATTATCAATAAAGTCAGTGAAGTGTCCGGAAGAGGTTTTTCCAGTAAGAAGAGATATTTAAAACAGGAAAATACAGATTAGTGTGAAAAATATTTTTCACACGCAGGAATGAGGATTAGTATGACACTGCAGCAGTTAAAATACGCTTTGACGATCGCGGACTGTGGATCGATGAACGAGGCGGCAAAAACGTTATTTCTCTCCCAGCCGAGTCTGTCAGAGACGATCCGGGAATTAGAGACAGAGATCGGATTTGATCTTTTTGTGCGTTCTAACCGTGGAATTCTTGTGACACCGGAAGGGGAAGAGTTTTTAGGATATGCAAGACAGGTTACGGAGCAGTTTCATCTGCTTACTACCCGCTATATTGATAAACAGGTTAAAGAAAAGTTCAGTGTATCCATGCAGCATTATACGTTTGCAGTCAAGGCATTCGTGGAGACGGTAAAACAGGCTGGAATGGAACGGTATGAATTTGCAGTCCATGAGACAACGACATATGATGTGCTTGAAAATGTAAAGAATTTTCGCAGTGAGATCGGGGTTTTATATCTGAATGATTTCAATGAAAAAGTCATGAATAAGATCATCAGGGAACATGGACTGGAATTTATCGAACTGTTTTCCTGTGATACTTATGTTTATCTCTGGTCGGGACATCCGCTGGCAAAAAAAGGAGAGATATCGATGGAGGAGCTGGATGCATATCCGTGTCTTTCTTTTGATCAGGGAGAGCATCATTCCCTTTATCTGGCGGAGGAAATGAAAAGCACTTATGATTATAAAAGACTCATTAAGGCAAATGACCGTGCCACGCTTCTGAATCTGATGATTGGATTAAATGCCTATACGCTCTGTTCCGGAATTATCTGTGAGGAACTAAACGGCAGTGACTATATGGCAATCCCGTTAAAGGAAACGGAGAAAATGCGCATTGGCTATGTGAAGCGGAAAGGGGCAAAAGTCAGCCATATCGGGGAGATCTATATCGGAGAATTAAAAAAATACAGGGAAAATGTGATGTGATCAGCTATAGGCGAAACCTATAACCAACTCAAGGTTTCCAATATTAACACTTTCTGTAACTACCTGTTATAATAAGGACTATCAAATCAAGACAGAGCAGTAGGAGAAAGGAGAGATCAGATATGCGTACAGAAATTAAGACCTATACAACAGCAGACAAAATGATGATGACAGGATCCATGTGCGGCATGATGTGTATGTGCTGTATGGGACGATTTCGTGTGCGGGAAGATATCTGATTTTATGCGTTGATAGAAAATGTAAAACAGATGTTTCCGCGAGGGAGCATCTGTTTTTTTGCCTTAATGCCAGATTTGTGATAAGATGGAGCGCGGAGCACACACAGGTGCTCACATAGGGCAGGAAGAAAGGAGAACATGTATGGCAGCAATTGAGGTCAGACATCTCTATAAAAAGTTTGAACAAAAGGGAGTGACCGTTGAGGCATTAAGTGATATCAATCTGACGGTGGAGCAGGGCGATATCTACGGAATCATCGGTATGTCGGGAGCTGGAAAAAGTACACTGGTACGATGCTTAAATTTCTTAGAGAAACCGACAGAAGGTCAGGTGCTGATCGAGGGTCAGGAATTAGGAGCATTGACAGAGAAGGAATTAAGAGGGCAGCGCAGCGATATTGCGATGATTTTTCAGAATTTTAACCTTCTGATGCAAAAGAGTGTACTTGACAATGTATGTTTCCCGATGCAGATCCAGGGAAAGAAAAAGAAAGAGGCGCGGGAAAGAGCGAGAGAGCTTTTAAAGACGGTCGGGCTTTCCGAAAAGGAAAAAGCGTATCCGGCACAGCTTTCCGGAGGACAGAGACAGAGAGTTGCGATCGCAAGAGCACTTGCTTCGGATCCGAAGATCTTACTTTGTGATGAGGCAACCAGTGCCTTAGATCCACAGACAACCGCTTCCATTCTTTCACTTTTAAAGGAGATCAATGAAAAACTTGGCATTACGATCGTGATCATCACACATCAGATGTCAGTGATCCGTGAGATCTGCAGTCATGTGGCGATCATTGAACACGGTATCCTTGTGGAAGACGGACTGGTAGAGGATATTTTTTCCCATCCAAAATCAAAAGCTGCAAAAGAACTGATCCTAAGAGATCAGCCTGGCAATAACAATGCACCGTTAGCGGGTGCAGTTCAGGAGCGCATGCAGGGGGATAAAAAGATCAGGGTCGTCTTTTCAGAGAATTCCGCATTTGAACCGGTCATTGCAAATATGATCTTACAGTTTAAAACGCCGGTAAATATTTTAAGGGCAGACACCAAGAATGTCGGTGGTGTTGCAAAGGGAGAGATGATCTTAGGACTTCCGGAGGACAGACATTTACAGGTAGATATCGAGGAATATTTAAAAGAAAAAGGACTTGCAGTTGAGGAGGTGACCGAAGATGTGGAATGAGCAGATTATCATGATGCTGTTAGAGGGTATCAAAGACACACTTTATATGACGTTGACATCTACGCTGATCGGTTATGTGATCGGACTTCCGATGGGAATCCTGTTAACGGTCACTGACAAAGATGGAATCCATCCGAATGCAGCAGTTTACAAGGTATTAGATGTCATTGCAAACCTGATCCGAAGCGTACCGTTTTTAATTTTACTGATCGTGCTGATTCCGTTTACGAGATTTCTGATCGGAAGAAGCTATGGACCGACGGCGACGATCGTTCCGCTTGTCATAGCAGCAGCACCATATATTGCACGAATGGTTGAATCTTCTTTAAAAGAAGTGGACGCAGGTGTCATTGAGGCAGCACGTTCCATGGGGGCTTCTAATTTTACGATTGTGACAAAAGTTATGTTAGTGGAAGCACGCACATCCCTGATCGTAGGGGCAACCATTTCACTTGGAACCATTTTAGGATATTCTGCAATGGCTGGAACTGTCGGTGGAGGCGGACTTGGAGATATCGCAATCCGCTATGGTTATACCAGATGGCAGACAGATATTATGATCGTAACCGTTATTTTACTGGTAATCTTATTCCAGATATTCCAGACGATCGGTATGAAACTTGCGAGCAATTTAGATCGCAGAAAATAAACGATAACAATGTTTTTTAACATTATTATAAATTTAGGAGTAAAACAAGG
The DNA here is from genome assembly GCF_003470905.1 of Roseburia sp. AM23-20. Lineage (NCBI taxonomy): Bacteria > Bacillati > Bacillota > Clostridia > Lachnospirales > Lachnospiraceae > Roseburia > Roseburia sp. AM23-20. Next base: position 140,018 of record NZ_QRHS01000005.1, on the reverse strand, counting down.
AGGAAAATCCTCTCCTCGCCAGAGGACTCGCATTTTGCTCCGCAAAACAAGGAGGAAAATCCTCTCCTCGCCAAAGGACTCGGATTTTTCTTCGAAAAACAAGGAGGAAAATCCTCTCCTCGCCAAAGGGCTCGGATTTTTCTTCGAAAAACAAGGAGGATTATATTATGAAGAAAAGAGTACTTACAACAATTTTAGCAGGCGTTTTAGCAGTATCTGCATTTGCAGGCTGCGGAAGCAGCAACACAGCAGACAATGCAGCGGCAGACAACAACGCAGCAGCAGAGACAGACAATACGGTAGCAGTTGCAGATACTACTGCAGCAGAAAGTGAAGCAGCAGAGAGCGTAGCTGATACACAGACAACAGAGGGTGGCACGATCACAGTAGCAGCTTCTGCAACGCCACATGCAGAGATCTTAGAGGAAGCAAAGAAGATCCTTGCAGATCAGGGATGGGACTTAGAGATTACCATTTTTGATGACTATGTACTTCCAAACGAAGTAGTAGAGAGCGGTGAGTTCGATGCAAACTACTTCCAGCACATCCCGTACTTAGAGAACTTCAATACAGAGAAAGGTACACACCTTGTCAATGCAGGCGGCATTCACTACGAGCCATTCGGAATTTATCCGGGAACAAAGAAGGATCTCTCTGAGTTAGCAGACGGAGATACGATCGCAGTACCGAACGATACCACAAACGAGGCAAGAGCATTATTACTGTTACAGGACAACGGCATCATCACTTTAAAAGATGGCGCCGGTTTAGAGGCAACTGTCAACGACATCGCTGAGAACCCGCACAACGTAAAGATCGAAGAACTCGCAGCAGAGCAGGTAGCAAGAGTAGCACCGGAAGTTGCATTTGTTGTATTAAACGGTAACTATGCATTACAGGCAGGTTATTCCGTAGCACAGGATTCCTTAGCATATGAGACATCTGATTCTGAAGCAGCAAAAACTTATGTAAATGTTATCGCTGTAAAAGAAGGAAATCAGAACAACCCTGGCATCCAGGCACTTGTAAAAGTATTAAAATCTGATGATATCAAAAAATTCATCAACGATACTTATGATGGTGCGGTTATTCCATTTGAGGACTAATTGATTCCTAATCAGAAATGAATATAAAAAAGAGAAAGGACATGGCGGAGACGTCATGTTCTTTTTTTGTACCTTGTGGATGGCTTAGAATGTAATAAAATGAGTTGTCTGATAAATGATGGTTTGTGGGTGACATGAGTTTCCCTGTGTAGGGTGGTTACGGGGGTTTACGATTGGCAAATTGCATCAAGCCGGGACTGTTTTGTTCCGTTGTCCGAAAATAAGAAAGTCTACGTATGCCTGATTTAGTTTTATGCCGGAGTGACGTGTGCGTCCTAAATGTGCCGTCCGGGCACATTAGGACTTGTGCTGCCGTCCATGGCAGCACAACACTGTATTGTGAACAGGCATACTAAGACTTTCTAATTTTCTCCCAAAGTCACAAAACGAATCCCGGCTTGATGCGATTTGCCAGCCACTAAGTTGTGAACCACCCTTCGCCGGGGAACTCATTTTACAACCTTGAGGGACGTAAATTTTTAGTGTTTTGTGTCTGAATCTGATTAAAAAAATATTTCCAAATAACTATATTCAATAGTTTATTATTTTTGTCCCTATTTACATTTGTGTGTCTGATGTATCAACAGTATAATTATACATTTCACGAATTGCGTATGCAATTAGAAAATCAAGTAGTCCAAATTCAAATACAAACCAATGAGGCTTTTCAGATAATCTGGGAAGCCTTTTTAAGAGGTTGTGATTTTAAGGTAATGAGTACAAGCATTAACCAATGTCTATGAGGCTGTTTTTCAAACACCAAGATATAGAAAATATAAAATATTTTTGAAAGGAAACTATTATGGAAAACAAATCACAAATCACAGACATTAGTTTGGATGTAGTACTTTTTATCAACATGTGTTAGACTACTGTTATACAATCGGTACGTGAAGGGAGGAGCTGTTTATGTGGTTTTGGTGGTTTATGTTAATATGTGATCTGATAATTCCTATTGCTATGGTCATTGGTGGAAGAATGATGTGGAAACATTGTCCAAAAAATATAAATAGTATGTCAGGCTACAGAACAACTCGCTCAATGAAAAATATGGATACATGGAAATTTGCGAATGACTACTGCGGAAGAATTTGGTGGAAAATAGGATGGGTAATGATTATACCATCTGCTTTGATACATATTCCATTATATCATAGTGATAAGAATACGATTGGATTTGCAGGGTTGATTCTTGTGACAATTCAATGCTTTATTATGATTATATCAATTTATCCGACAGAGAAAGCTTTAAAAAAACATTTTAATGATGATGGAACACGTAGATAACTACAATTTGACGAGGAGATGATTTACATGAAAAAGAGTATATCAAGGATTATCGGTTTGATAATGCTGATTATAGCTATTGTATTTATAATGTATGCATTGAACCATCCAGAAATGAGTTTTCCATGGAACAATACTATTACGTGGTTGCTGTATGGTGTATATTTTCTTGTGACAGTAGTGTTGCTTATTGCACCTAAAATGAAGAAGTGAGAAATTCCAGTTTGTCAATTACAGGTGACATTGAAAGAGCCAGTCCATTCAAGGTGCTGGCTCTTTCAAAATTCCATTCTAATAAATTGCACGACAACTTAGAGTAAAAATGAATACCCATTAGTAAGAAGTGAATAGAAAATGAATAAAAGAGTGGTGTTTCGTATAATTATGAGCTAGTATGCATCAGACACACTTTTGTAAATAGGGAGTTATTTTTTTGATTACACTGGCAAAAACCTCGATATATAACACTATGCTCATATTTATTGCCATACACATTTGAAAATATTTTGTGTTATTGGTCTGGAAATTTACGAAAAAATTCATGTAATACAATGTAGCAGATGGAAAATCTGGGGAGCCATTAGGTTGAATATTAATGATACAGCACATTAGCATTTTAAGCATATTTCCATTTGTGCGAATATCGAAAATTCGCACCTACGCCCCCAGTTTCGAGATGAACCGCCCACCCAAATGGTGTTCATAACCTGACGGCTGGCATCTTGCGCAAAGCCGAAGCTAATTTTGTGACTTTGGGAGAAAATTAGAAAATCTTAGTGTGTCTATAGGTACACAGTGATGTTCTGCCACGGATGGCAGAACAAGGCAGCATCGAGTCATGGATGACTCGTTGTTGCCGGTCACGTCACTTCGAGAAAATCTAACCCAGACACACTTAGACTTTTCTTATTTTCGTACAACGGAACCAAAATTAACTCCGGCTTTGCGTAAGATGCCACTCACAAGCCTGCGACACACCATTTGGACGGGCGACGCATATCACCCACAAACCATCATTTGTCGGGGTGATTGTAGGATGTTATCATGGAGAAATAGCATGGAAAAACATTTGACAAAAACTGGAATATTTGATATCATAATAACAGTAATGATTACTATTATTGTATAGGCATAATTATAGAACATTCGAGAAACATGTATTTTATCATTTGAAATCAGATTTTGATATGAGAAACGGTGAAAATAAACAATTTATAAAATCACATTCTGTTCGTTGAAACCCAAATAAGCATGTGGTATGATTTCACCGGAAAAGCCAATAATAGAATGGAAAGAGAGAGGGATACGGATATGTATAATATTAGAAAAGTTACGGATGACATTACATGGATCGGAGCGAGTGACCGCAGACTGGCATTGTTTGAAAATATTTTTCCAATCAGCCGCGGCGTATCTTACAACTCCTATATTCTGCTGGATGAGCAGACCGTTCTTTTTGATACTGTAGATGCTTCCGTTGCAGGACAGTTTTTTGAAAATCTGGAGGCGGTTTTAGAGGGAAGAACATTGGACTACCTGATCGTAAATCATATGGAGCCGGATCATTGTGCAATGATCGGTGATATTGTACGAAGATATCCGGATGTTAAGATCGTTGGAAATACGAAAACATTTGGGATGATGAACCAGTTCTTTGGAACAGATTTTGCAGAACGTTCCATTGTAGTAAAAGAGGGTGATACATTATCAGCCGGAAAGCATACGCTTCATTTTGTGATGGCACCTATGGTACACTGGCCGGAAGCGATGGTAACTTATGATGATGTGGATAAAGTGTTATTTTCGGCAGATGGATTTGGTTCTTTTGGCGCATTAAATGGCAATATTTTTGCGGATGAAGTTGATTTTGACCGTGACTGGCTGGATGATGCAAGACGTTATTATACGAATATTGTTGGAAAGTACGGAGCCTCTGTACAGACATTATTAAAGAAGGCAGCAGGACTTGATATTGCCATGATCTGTCCGCTGCATGGACCGGTCTGGAGAGAAAACCTGCCGTATATTCTGGAAAAATACCAGAAATGGAGTACTTATGAAGCAGAAGATCAGGCGGTTGTGATCATGTATGCGTCTATGTATGGCAATACGGCATCTGCTGCAGATGCACTTGCAGGTGCGCTTGCAGTGCGCAGTGTGAAGAAAATTGCAGTTTACGATGTATCCAATACACATATTTCTGAGCTGATCAGTGAGATCTTCCGTGCAAGCCATCTGGTGTTTGCAGTACCGACTTATAATGCCGGAATTTATCCGGTTATGGAAAACCTGCTTTCTGATATGAAGGCGCTGGCTGTTCAGAAAAAGACGGTTGCGGTCATGGAAAATGGAACCTGGGCACCAACAGCCGCAAAGCAGGTAAAAGAAAAACTTGGCGAAATGAAAGATATGACGATACTCGATGCCGGACTTACCATTAAATCCGCAATGCATGCTGGTCAGAAGGCAGAGCTGGATGCATTGGCAGATGAGATCGTAAAGAGTATGATGTAGTAAGATTGCAGGGCGAAGCATAGGATAAAACAATGTCCTATGCTTTGTTTTTACAGAAAAACAGAACAAAAGTTCGATTTTTGCTGTACATTTTTTTGATTGAATGATATACTGGAAACAGAATCATACTAAATATTGATGTCAGATGTTCCCAGATAGAAAAATTCATTGGGAGAAATGAGGAATACCATGGATCATTTCAAATTACATTCAAAATATAAACCGACCGGGGATCAGCCTCATGCGATCGAAGAACTGGTAAAAGGATTTGAGGAAGGCAATCAGTTTCAGACTTTACTGGGTGTTACAGGTTCCGGTAAGACTTTTACAATGGCAAATGTGATTCAGGCACTGAATAAGCCAACACTTATCATATCCCATAATAAAACACTGGCAGCGCAGTTATATGGGGAGATGAAAGAGTTTTTTCCGGAAAATGCAGTGGAGTATTTTGTGTCCTACTATGATTATTACCAGCCGGAAGCATATGTGCCTCAGACGGATACCTATATCGCAAAAGACTCGGCAATCAATGAAGAAATAGATAAACTGCGCCTTTCTGCGACAGCTGCACTGGTGGAGCGTAAGGATGTGATCGTGGTGGCGTCTGTTTCCTGTATTTATGGTCTGGGCAGCCCGGAAGATTATCTTGGAATGATGGTTTCCTTAAGACCTGGGATGGAGAGAGACAGGGATGATGTACTCCGTGCCCTGGTTGATATCCAGTATACAAGAAATGATATGGATTTTCACCGCGGTACGTTCCGTGTGCGGGGGGATACGTTAGAGATTTTTCCGGCAAACTATGGAGATACGGCAGTACGCGTGGAATTTTTCGGTGATGAGATCGACCGTATTACAGAGATTGATGTGCTGACCGGAGAGATCAAATGTGAACTGGAGCATTTTGCCGTGTTCCCGGCATCCCATTACGTTGTGCCGCAGGAGAAGATCTTAAAGGCATGTGAAGCGATCGAACAGGAATTGGACGAGCGCATCCGGTATTTTAAAGGTGAGGACAAGCTGCTTGAGGCGCAGCGTATTTCGGAGAGGACTAATTTTGATATAGAGATGCTGAAAGAAACGGGATTCTGCAGCGGCATTGAGAATTATTCAAGGCATCTTGCAGGACTTCCGGCAGGGGCGACACCGCATACGCTGATGGATTATTTTAAGGATGATTATCTGATCATTGTGGATGAGTCACATATCACAATCCCACAGATCCGCGGCATGTATGCGGGAGACCAGTCGAGAAAGTCAACGCTGGTCGACTATGGTTTCCGTCTGCCATCAGCGAAGGATAACCGTCCGCTTAATTTTGAAGAGTTTGAGAGCAAGATAGATCAGATGCTGTTTGTATCGGCGACTCCGAATGTATATGAAGATGAACACGAACTGCTCCGTACAGAGCAGATCATCCGTCCGACCGGATTACTTGATCCGGAGGTTGTGGTACGTCCGGTGGAGGGGCAGATTGATGATCTGATCGGCGAGGTTAATAAAGAGATTAAAGATCATCATAAGGTGCTGATCACAACACTGACGAAGAAGATGGCAGAAGATCTGACCGATTATATGCGTGAGATTGGTATCCGCGTGAAATATCTTCATTCAGATATTGATACATTAGAACGTGCTGAGATCATAAGAGATCTGCGTCTGGATGTATTTGACGTGCTTGTCGGCATCAACCTGCTGCGAGAGGGACTGGATATACCGGAGATCACGCTGGTGGCGATTTTAGATGCTGATAAAGAGGGATTCTTAAGATCGGAGACATCACTGATACAGACGATCGGACGTGCTGCGCGTAACAGTGAGGGACACGTTATCATGTATGCAGATAAGATCACAGATTCCATGCGTGTCGCGATAGAGGAGACAAAGCGGCGTCGTGAGATACAGCAGGCATATAATGAAGAACATGGCATTACACCTACAACGATCCAGAAATCTGTGCGGGAACTGATCAGCGTATCTAAGAAGGTAGCAAAGGAAGAAATGAATTTCAAAAAAGATCCGGAATCCATGAACCGGGACGAGCTTACAAAGCTGATCGCAGATATCCAGAAGAAGATGCAGAAGGCTGCGGCAGACCTAAACTTCGAGGCGGCTGCGGAATACCGCGACAAGATGGTGGAATTAAAGAGCATGCTGCGTGATATGTAATAAGAAAAGGACAGTAAATCATGAAAAAAACAAGTGAAAGAAAATACATTAAGATCAGAGGTGCAAATGAGCATAATCTGAAAAATATTGATGTAGATATTCCAAGAGATGAATTTGTCGTGCTGACCGGACTTTCCGGTTCCGGAAAATCATCGCTTGCGTTTGATACAATATATGCGGAGGGACAGAGACGGTATATGGAGTCACTTTCCTCTTATGCAAGACAGTTCTTAGGGCAGATGGAAAAGCCGAATGTGGAGAAGATCGAGGGGCTGTCCCCGGCGATCTCCATTGACCAGAAGTCCACGAACCGCAATCCAAGATCTACCGTTGGTACGGTTACGGAGATTTATGATTATTTCCGCCTTTTGTACGCGAGAGTCGGTATCCCACATTGTCCGAAATGTGGCAGGGAGATCAAAAAACAGACGGTAGATCAGATGGTAGATCAGATCATGACACTCCCGGAGCGCACAAAGATCCAGCTTTTAGCACCGGTCGTGCGCGGAAGAAAAGGGGAGCACCAGAAGCTCTTAGAGCAGGCAAAGCGCAGTGGTTATGTGCGTGTGATCGTAGACGGCAGCATGTATGAGCTGACGGAGGAGATCAAACTTGACAAAAATAAAAAACACAATATCGAGATCGTGGTAGACCGTCTGATGGTCAAGCCGGGGATCGAGAAGCGTTTGTCTGATTCTATCGAAAATGTACTGGAATTATCTAAAGGGCTGATGACCGTGGATGTGATCGACGGGGAACCGATCCAGTTTTCGGAGAGTTTCTCCTGCCCGGACTGTGGAATCAGTATCGGGGAGATCGAACCGAGAAGTTTTTCTTTCAACAATCCGTTTGGCGCCTGTCCGACCTGCTTTGGACTGGGATACAAGATGGAGTTTGATGTGGATCTGATGATCCCGGATAAGCACCTTTCCATTGCGGAGGGGGCAATTCAGGTTATGGGCTGGCAGTCCTGCACAGATCCTTCCAGTTTTACCTACGCGGTGTTAAAAGCATTGACAGAAGAATATCATTTTTCACTGGAGACACCATTCCAGGATTATCCGGACGAGATAAAATATGTGATCCTGCACGGAACAGATGGCAGGGAGTTAAAGGTACATTACAAAGGCATGCGCGGCGAGGGTGTTTATGATGTGGCGTTTGAGGGACTGATCCGGAATGTACAGCGTAAATACCGTGAGACAGGATCTGATACGATGAAGCAGGAATATGAGCAGTTTATGCGCATCACGCCGTGTGAAACCTGTAAGGGACAGCGTCTGAAGGCGGAATCCTTAGCGGTCACAGTTGCGGACAAGAATATTTATGAGATCACATCCATGTCCGTAAAGAATCTTGGAAGTTTTCTAAATGATATGGAGCTGAGCCATCAGCAGCATCTGATCGGAGATCAGATCTTAAAGGAGATCCGTGCGCGTGTCGGATTTTTAAATGAAGTCGGACTGGATTATCTGTCACTGTCCCGCGCAACCGGAACACTTTCCGGTGGAGAGGCACAGCGTATCCGTCTGGCAACACAGATCGGTTCCGGACTGGTTGGTGTGGCATATATCTTAGATGAGCCATCGATCGGTCTGCATCAGAGAGACAACGATAAACTGCTCGGCGCATTAAAGAACTTAAAAGACCTTGGAAATACGCTGATTGTTGTGGAGCATGATGAGGATACAATGCTGGCTGCGGATTATATTGTGGATATCGGTCCCGGAGCAGGTGCGCATGGTGGACAAGTGGTGGCATGCGGAACAGCAGAAGAAATCATGAAAAATAAAAATTCTGTGACAGGTGCTTATCTGAGCGGCAGAATCAAAATACCGGTTCCCACAGAGCGCAGAAAGCCGACAGGTTTCCTGACTGTCAAAGGTGCAAGGGAGAATAATCTTAAGAATATCGATGTGAAGATTCCACTTGGCATTATGACCTGTATCACCGGTGTGTCAGGATCGGGAAAGAGCTCACTGACCAATGAGATTTTATATAAGAGACTTGCAAGAGATCTGAACCGTGCGAGATGCATTCCAGGGAAGCATGACGATATCATCGGCATTGACCAGTTAGACAAGGTGATCGATATCGACCAGTCCCCGATCGGAAGGACGCCGCGTTCGAATCCGGCGACATATACCGGTGTATTCGACATGATCCGTGATCTTTTTGCGGCGACGCCGGATGCGAAGGCGAAGGGATACAAGAAGGGCAGATTCAGTTTCAATGTAAAAGGCGGACGCTGTGAGGCATGTTCCGGTGACGGAATTTTAAAGATCGAGATGCACTTTTTGCCGGACGTGTACGTCCCGTGTGAAGTCTGTGGAGGAAAACGTTATAACCGTGATACGTTAGAGGTCAAATACAAGGGCAAGAGCATTTATGATGTGCTTGATATGACGGTGGAAGAAGCATTGAAATTCTTTGAAAACGTGCCTGCGATCGCAAGAAAGATACAGACACTTTATGACGTGGGACTTTCCTATGTCAAGCTTGGTCAGCCGTCAACGGAGCTGTCCGGTGGGGAGGCACAGCGTATCAAACTGGCAACAGAACTGTCAAAACGCAGCACAGGCAAGACCATTTACATTCTGGATGAGCCGACGACGGGACTTCATTTTGCGGATGTCCATAAACTGATCGAGATCCTGCGAAGACTCTCAGATGGGGGAAACACTGTAATCGTGATCGAACATAATCTGGATGTGATCAAGACCGCTGACTATATCATCGATATGGGACCGGAAGGCGGAGATGGCGGTGGAACCGTGATCGCACAGGGAACACCGGAGGAAGTGGCAGAAGTGCCGGAATCTTATACGGGTTATTATGTGAAGAAGTATCTGGAGAAAGATAAAGAAAACCGTCAGGAATCCTGAAAAATGTACGAGTGGTAAAAATATCTAAAAAAGGATAAACTACATCACAAAAGGCGCTGCAATCGCAGCGCCTTATCACGTTCGGGGAGTACTCCCCGGAAATTCTTGCGGAAAACCGGGAAGCATGAGTTATGAAAAATTATACTGCCCGTCAGTAATTCTGACGGTTGGGTCCGTTTGTATCGGACTTATTAGCTAGTACTCTTAGAATATAAAATAAAAATGTGATGAAAATGTGATGATAAAATGAAAAATAAACAAAATAAATAAAAAAGAATGAAGATTTTCTTATTTTTTTTAAAAATGCAGTCCTGCCATAAAAAAACCTTTGAAAAATCCCATTTTTTGTATATAATAGGACTGTATATGTAAAAATAGGTTTAATGGCATTTCTGTGTCCGGGAGGACATGGGAATATTACCCATAGATTTTAGGAACAGAGAGACGAAAGGGGCAAGTATTTAAAATGATGAGTACAGATATTGGTATCGATCTCGGTACTGCCAGTATATTAGTTTATATCAAAGGAAAAGGTGTTGTATTAAAGGAGCCGTCAGTTGTGGCTTTTGATCGTGATACAAATAAGATAAAAGCTATCGGAGAGGAAGCAAGATTGATGCTTGGAAGAACACCGGGCAATATCGTAGCAGTCAGACCACTTCGTCAGGGTGTTATTTCAGATTATCAGGTTACAGAGAAGATGATCAAGTACTTTATACAGAAAGCACTTGGAAAAAAAACATTCCGCAAGCCACGTATCAGTGTATGTGTGCCAAGCGGTGTTACAGAGGTTGAAAAAAAGGCTGTTGAGGATGCAACCTATCAGGCAGGAGCAAGAGAGGTTGCGATCATTGAGGAGCCGATCGCTGCTGCAATCGGAGCGGGTATTGATATTTCAAGACCATGTGGAAATATGATCGTAGATATCGGAGGAGGAACAGCAGATATTGCAGTTATTTCCCTGGGAGGTTCGGTTGTCAGCACTTCCATCAAGATCGCCGGAGATGATTTTGATGAGGCGATCGTTCGTTATATGCGTAAAAAACACAATCTTCTGATCGGTGAGCGTACCGCAGAGGATATCAAGATCCGCATCGGAAGCTGTTTTCCACAGGCACAGGCTGAGACGATGGATGTGCGTGGACGTAATCTTGTGACAGGACTTCCGAAAACGGTAACAGTTTCCTCAGAGGAGACAGAAGAGGCACTCAGAGAACCGACGCTTCAGATCGTGGAAGCCGTACATTCCGTACTTGAAAAAACACCACCGGAACTTGCAGCAGATGTTGCAGATCGTGGTATCGTGCTGACAGGTGGTGGATCACTGCTCAGAGGTTTAGAGGAATTGATTGAGGATCGCACGGGAATCAATACAATGACTGCAGATGAACCAATGACATGCGTTGCGATCGGTACCGGAAAATTCGTAGAGTTTTTAGCCGGAAAACGTGATGATGATTAATTTTATGAAAGATTTGCCGATACAATAAATGGAAGATATGCTTTGTGCACGGAAGATGTGATAAAAAGAACAAAAGCTGTGCAGAAATGGAGAGTTTACATGGTAAAAGGATTGTATACAGCGTATACAGGAATGATCAATGAACAGAACCGTCTGGATATTCTTTCCAATAACCTTGCCAATGCAGATACCAATGGTTATAAGAAAGAAGGAGCTACCAACCAGACATTTGCAGATGAACTTGCAATCAAGATTAAGGATACTTCCTATTATGGTATGCCACAAAAACTTGGAACCATGAGCATGGGGGTACACATAGGAGAGACTTATACAGATTACAGTCAGGGAAATTTCCGGGTAACCGATAATTCTACAGATTTTGCCCTGGATGGCGATGGTTTTTTTGCGATCGCTTATACAGATAAAGCTGGAAATACATCTGTGAAGTACAGCAGAGATGGAGCTTTTGTGGTAAATACAGCAGGTTATCTTGTCACGAAAGATGGCGATTATGTGTTAAACCAGAATGGCGCAATGAATGCAGATGCAGGAGCACGTATTCAGGTAGATCCGAATTTACCGATCACCGTTGATGAAAAGGGAAATATTTTTCAGAACAACCAGCAGGTCGGAACGATCGGTGTTGTAGATATAGAAGATTATAATTATCTGGCGAAGTATGGCGAGAATATGTATGATCTGGTAAATGGTGGGGTTCGTCAGGCGTCTACTGCGAAAGTAACACAGGGATGTATCGAATCATCCAATATCAATGTTGTTTCGGAGATGGTTAATATGATCACGATATCGAGAGCTTTCCAGGCAGGACAAAAGGTGATCAATGCTGTGGATGAAACACTCGATAAAGCGGTAAATCAGGTAGGAAAGGTATAAGCAGGAGGTAAACCGGAATTATGATGAGAGCTCTTTATACTGCGGCAACCGGTATGATTGCACAGCAGTCAAATGTGGATAATATTTCAAACAACCTTTCAAATGTTAATACAGTTGGATATAAACAGGAGAAGATGGAGTTTAAATCTTTGCTCTATCAAACCATTCAGACAAGAACAACCAGTGCAAATGGAGAGGAAAAACCGATTTCTGCACAGGTTGGACTCGGTACCAGGGTGGCATCTAACACCTCCATTTATACACAGGGATCACTGATGGCAAGTGAGAATGCTACTGACTTTGCAATCAGTGGAGATGGATTTTTTGCAGTGCGCGGAGCAGATGGAAAGACTTACTATACCAGAGCCGGTGATTTTGTATGGTCTGTAAATGCAGGTAATACATTGACTCTCTGCACAAATGAGGGCTATCCTGTTTTAGATTCCAATAACCAGCCGATCAATCTTCCGGCAGGTATCAGTGCAGAAAAAGTGATCGTCAGCGAAAATGGAAAAATTGGATATACCAATGCTGCCGGTAATTATGTAGATATGAATCAGACTATCGGGTTGTTCCAGTTTAACAACCCAAGTGGACTTGAAAAGGTAGGAACGAATCTTCTTGCGGTGACACCGGCATCCGGGAATGCCATGAATGAGTCTACGACGGCAAATCTTACTAAGAGTAAGGTTTTACAGAATTATTTAGAGGGGTCGAATGTTCAGGTTGCAGATGAAATGGTAAACCTGATCATCGCACAACGTGCATATCAGCTTAATTCCAAGGCAATCACGACATCAGATGAGATGCTTGAGCAGGCAAATAATCTGAAACGCTAAGGACAGACAGCGGATATAGGAAAGGAAAAATGATATGATTTCCATGGACAGCATTTCATCATTGATCGATACAAGTAAGAATACGGCAGCTGCAAATCAGGCAAACTCTCTGCAGAACTCCTTAAACAGTATTTCTTCGGATACTTCCGAGGATGAACTGATGCAGGTATGCAAAGATTTTGAATCATATTTTGTGGAAGAGGTTTTAAAAGAGATCAAGGAGAGTCTGATGGATGATGATGAAGGGGATTCTTCTACATCAACGATGACTGATTATTATATGGATAATGTGATCGAACAAGTTGCTGATCAGGTTGTGGATGAAGTTGGAACCAGTTTTACACAACAGCTCTATGAGCAGATGAAACGTAATTATAATATTGAATAAAGGCGCGCAGATAAAATACAGTTTTGTAAAATCGGCGCAGCGAAGTAAGGTGTGCAGATAAGTACATAAATCAGTGCAGTTTTAATGGGAAAATGAATCTCTGCTTCAGAATCCCGTTAGACTGCATTTTTTAAATTAGTTACTGGAATGGAGAAAAAAGTGGAAAGTCTTGCAGGATATGTGGAACACATTATATATCGAAATGCGGATAATGGTTATACCGTCTTAAATCTGGTAAGCGGAGAAGATGAGATCACCTGCGTAGGGGTATTTTCTGCGATTGCAGAAGGAGAAAATATTGAGGCACAGGGAGAGTATACAGAGCATCCGACCTATGGACAGCAGTTTAAGGTGGCAAGTTTTGAGGAGAAAGCACCGGAGGATGAAGAGGCAATCGAGAGGTATCTTGGTTCCGGGGCGATCAAAGGAATCGGACTTGCCATGGCTGCGAGGATCGTCAGACGTTTTAAGGAGGATACTTTCCGGATCATAGAGGAAGAGCCGGAACGTCTTGCGGAGATCAAAGGAATCAGTAGCCGGAAAGCAATGGAGATTGCCAGTCAGGTGAATGAAAAAAGGGATCTGCGTCAGGCGATGATCTTTTTGCAGCAATATGGAATCACAATGAACCTTGCGGTTAAAGTATATCAGGCATATGGACAGGATATTTACAGTATTATCCGGGAAAATCCATACCGCCTGGCAGATGATATTGATGGAGTCGGATTCAGGACAGCGGATGAGATTGCAGCAAGAGTCGGGATACGCATGGATTCGGATTTCCGTGTGCGCAGTGGAATACTCTATACACTGCTTCAGGCAAGTGGGGAGGGACATACTTATCTGCCTGAAACGGAGCTGACACCGCGTGCAGCTAAATTATTGAATGTTACGGCGGAACAGGTGGAAAAACAGTATATGGATCTGGCGATTGAGCGGAAAATCATATTAAAGCAGATGGAAGATCAGACGCAGATCTATGCTGCATCCTTTTATTACATGGAAGCAAACACAGCGACCATGTTGAAACGTCTCAATGTAAGCTATGATGTGTCTGATATGGAGATAGAACAGCGAATCCGGGGAATTGAAAAGAAAAGCGGAATGACGCTGGATGAACATCAGGTAACTGCAGTCAAAGAGGCAGTGCGCAACGGACTGCTTGTGATCACGGGAGGACCGGGAACCGGAAAGACGACAACGATCAACACGATCATCCGTTATTTTGAACTGGAGGGACTTGAAATCTATTTGGCTGCTCCGACCGGGCGCGCTGCAAAACGTATGAGCGAGACGACCGGATTTGAAGCACGGACAGTTCACCGTATGTTGGAGTTGAATGGAGGAGCTGAAGGAAGCGGAGGATTTGAAAGGGATGAGAGCAATCCGCTGGAAACAGATGTGATCATTGTAGATGAGATGTCGATGGTGGATATTTCTCTGATGTGCTCATTGCTTAAGGCAATTTCCGTTGGGACAAGGCTGATCCTTGTCGGGGATGTCAACCAGCTTCCGAGTGTCGGACCAGGCAGTGTGCTCCGTGATATCATTCAGTCACATGCCTGCAATGTGGTCATGCTGACAAAGATTTTCCGACAGGCATCCACCAGTGATATTATTGTCAATGCGCATAAGATCAACCATGGAGAAGAAGTGGTGCTAGACAATAAGAGCATGGATTTCTTTTTCTTAAAAAGATATGATGCGGATGTGATCATAAATGTGGTTTTGCAGCTGATCAAACAGAAATTACCTAAATTCGTAGATGCCACGCCGTATGATATCCAGGTGCTGACGCCGATGCGCAAAGGCTTGCTGGGAGTAGAGCGTCTGAATGGAATTTTGCAGCGTTATATGAATCCGCCGGCAAATGATAAGGTAGAGAAAGAGTATGGCAGTACAGTGTTCCGCGAAGGGGATAAAGTTATGCAGACGAAGAATAACTATCAGCTGGCGTGGGAAATTCGTACAAAATATGGTCTGACTGTGGATAAAGGCCTCGGAATTTTCAATGGAGATATGGGGATCATAAGACAGATCAATGATTTTGCAGAGCAGATGATCATTGAATTTGACGAGGGAAGAATGGTGGAGTATCCTTATAAGCTATTGGATGAACTTGAGCTTGCCTATGCGATCACGATACATAAATCGCAGGGAAGTGAGTATCCTGCAGTTGTTATTCCTCTGCTCAGTGGTCCTATGATGCTGATGAACCGGAATCTTTTGTATACTGCGGTCACGCGTGCGAGAAAGTGTGTGACATTAGTCGGCAATGAAGTGACTTTTCAGCAGATGATTCAGAATACCTCGCAGCAGAAGCGGTATAGCGGACTCTGCGACCGCTTAAAAGAAAATTAAATAATAAAAAGCTGCCATACAATTAGCAGTCGATGAAAAGTTTTTAACACCGGTCATATTGTATGGCAGCTTTTTGATTCATTACATAAATACATGCGGAGTATGTAAGCGGTTGCTATGAAAGCAACGCTTTATCATTGGCAAATTCTTCGCCGCTGACTTTCTCAAACTGATGGAGAAGATCCTCAACAGTCAGTTTCTTTTTTTCTTCCCCGGAGATATTTAAAATCACTTTTCCCTCATGCATCATGATCAGACGATTGCCATGTACGATGGCATCCTTCATATTGTGTGTGACCATCATGGCGGTCAGATGATTTTCTGAGATAATCTTATCGGAAATCTCAAGCACTTTTGCGGCAGTTTTTGGGTCAAGTGCAGCAGTGTGTTCATCTAACAGTAAAAGTTTTGGCTTTTTGATCGAAGCCATTAAAAGTGTGATCGCCTGGCGTTGTCCACCGGAAAGCAGACCGACTTTGCTGGTGAGACGGTCTTCAAGTCCGAGATCTAAGGTTTTGAGCAGCTCCCGGTAAGTGTCACGTTCCTGATGGGTGATACCCCAGGAGAGCCCGCGTTTTTCTCCACGTCTTGCTGCAATTGCCATGTTTTCTTCAATTGACATAGTGGTTGCGGTTCCGGTCATTGGGTCCTGAAATACACGTCCGAGATATTTGGCACGTTTGTGTTCGGATAACTTAGTAACGTCATCGCCTCCGATATATATTTTACCGGAATCGATCGGCCATACACCGGCAACTGCGTTTAACGTAGTTGATTTACCGGCACCATTTCCTCCGATGACAGTGACGAAATCACCTTCCTCTAAGGTCAGGTTGACACCGTTTAGTGCAACTTTTTCATTGATGGTTCCTGGATTAAAAGTTTTATGGATATTATCAAGTTTTAACATTTCAGCCATTGACAGACACCCCTTTCCTGCCGTATTTGGACTTGAGATACGGGAATGCAAGGAAAATCGCCACGACGATGGCGGAAAACAGTTTTAAGTCATCAGACGGAAGTTTCAGCCACAATACGATATTCATTACAATATAGTAGATGATCGCTCCACCGATTACAGAAAACATGGTATACGCAAATGCTAGATGCTTTCCAGCACATAATTTTCCAAAGAGGACCTCACCGATGATGACAGCGGCAAGTCCGATTACAATGGCACCACGTCCCATGTTGACGTCTGCAGCTCCCTGATATTGTGCGTAAAGACCACCGCACAGACCGACGAGACCATTTGAGATCATCAGCGCAACGACAGTATGGAAATCGGTATTGATACCCTGTGCACGCGCCATCTGGCGGTTACATCCGGTTGCACGGATCGCATGTCCCTGTTCTGTCCCGAAATACCAGTATAAAAGTGCTACGACTGCAACACAGAACAGGACACAGGTGATAAATAAACGGATTTTTGTGGAAGAAGAATCCGAAATATACCGCAGGGAAACCACTAATGGATACTTGTCAACACTGACAGCCTGATTGGAACTTCCCATAATATTTAAGTTAATGGAATAGAGGGAGATCTGTGTCAGAATACTGGCAAGGATTCCGGGAATTCCGAGTGCAGTGTGCAGGATTCCGGTAATAAATCCGGCTGCCATGCCTGCTAAAAATGCAAAAATAAGTGCTGCCCATGGGTGCATGCCGGAGCGGATCAGCATTACGGCAACGGCACCGCCGGTGGCAAGAGAACCGTCTACGGTAAGGTCAGCAAAATCCAAAAGTCTGTATGTAATATATACACCCAGTGCCATCAGCCCCCAGACCAGCCCCTGCGCGAATGCGCCGGGCATGGAGCGGAAGAGAGCCATCGGGTCTAAAGACATAAGTATTGTCATAGGAAAACCCCTTATCAAAAATATTTTTATTCAGCAGCGATGGCTGTATAGTCATCCGGAACAGTGATGCCAAGCTGTGAACAGATATCTGCATTGTACTCTTTTGTAACATTTTCTGCATACTGTACATCCATGGTAGAGATATCAGCGCCGTTTACTAAAACATCGTATGCCATTTTACCTGCAGCATATCCGATGTCATAGTAGCTGATGGAAAGGGTGGCTACACCACAGCCGGAGCAGATACCTTCCTCACCGGCAATGATCGGAACACCTGCCGGAAGGGCGATATTGTTGATGGATTCAGTATTGCCTGCCATGGTATTGTCAGTCGGAATATAGAGAACATCACAGTCGCTGACGGCACTCTGTACGACAGAAGCAATGTCGTTGGAATCCGATACAGTGTATTCTTTATAGGAAATATTGTCCTCATCGAGGGCTTTTTCAAACTCTGCTGCCTGATAAGCGGAGTTCGGTTCTGCGGAGCAGTAAAGAATACCGACATTTTTGGCATCCGGGAATAATTCGACAAGCATGTCTTCCTGCTGGTCGATCGGGGCAAGATCTGCTGTTCCGGATACGTTTGTTCCAGTGGAACCTGTCCAGTTGTCAATATCAAGTGCAGTTGCATAGTCTGTGACAGAAGTTCCGATAACAGGGATCGTGCTGGTCGCTGATGCTGCACACTGCAGTGCAGTTGTTGCATTTGCCATGATCAGATCATAGTTGTTAGATACGAACCCGTTATTGATGGTTGCGCAGTTTGCCTGCTCGCCCTGTGCATTCTGCAGATCAAAGGTAACATTGTCAGCGCCGAGTAATTCGGTCAGAGCGTCTTCGAATCCCTGTGTTGCCTGATCGAGAGCCGGGTGCTCTAACTGCTGGCAGATACCGATCGTGTATTTTTTACCATCGGAAGAGGTGCCAGCAGCGCTTTCGGTGGCTGCTGCATCAGATGTCTGTGCTGCATCGGAAGATGATGCATTTGTTGTACTGCCTGTGTTTGTTGTGCTGTTTCCGCATGCTGCAAGTGAAGCAGCCATGGCTGCTGTCATTACGACAGATAAAATTTTCCTGTAGTTTTTCATAGAATCCTCCTTTAGGACTTTAAAGTGTTATCGCTTTTAATAAACAAATTATAAAGACCTGAATCGTTTTCGTCAACTATTATTATTCAGTATTGTGTATCCGTTTATCTGTATAGTAAGAAAAAATTAAGAAAAACTTTATGGTATATATGATGTAAAAATGATATCCTTTGCAAGGAGAGATCGGGAAAGGATCTTATGAAAACCGGAAAAAATGGAATTTCCTCATATGGAAGAAAAATAATATTTCAGATACTTGAAATCCTTTACCCCCGAAGGTGTGCAATCTGTGATGAAATCGATGCGGCAGGAAATGGAATCTGTTCGTCATGTAAAAACAAAGTACATGTGGCAGGAGAACCTTCATGCAAAAAATGCGGAAAACCACTTGTGGATGAGCGGGAAGAGTTTTGTCCGGATTGTGGGAAAAAGAAGCATGTGTATACACAGGGAAAGGCAGTGTTTGTTTATGAGGGTGGTATAAGAAATTCAATGTACCGCTTTAAATATGGAAATAAAAGAGAATATGCAGAGTTTTATGCGGATGCTGCAATAGAAAAGTATGGGACATGGCTGAAGCGGACAGAGGCAGAGGTGTTGATTCCGGTTCCTATGTTTCCACGGAAAAAACGACTGCGTGGATACAATCAGGCCGAAGTATTTGCGCAGGCACTTGGGAGAAAGACGGGGATTCCTGTTGAGAGGCATCTGATAAAAAGAGTGAGAAATACAACACCCCAGAAAGAGTTAAATGATTTACAGAGACGCAGTAATTTAAAAAATGCTTTCCAATTGACATCAGATATAGTAAAATATAAGAAAGTCGTACTTGTGGATGATATATATACAACAGGAAGTACGATGGACGAAATATCAAAAACCCTGAAAGAGTCAGGTGTGAAAAAAATATATTATATCTGTATTAGTATCGGAGAAGGGTATTGACAGATTGACAGAATGACAGAATGACAGGAGGTCATGCCAGTATGGAAGTAAAAAATTGCAAAGGTTGTGGACGTTTATTTAACTATATGGGGGGCGCACCGTTATGCGATGCCTGCAGAAAGAAACTGGAAGAAAAGTTTCAGAAAGTAAAACAGTATCTTGATGATCATCCGGATGCTTCTGTGAATCAGGTTTCCGAGGATAATGATGTGTCGGTGAAACAGATCAAGCAATGGATCAGGGAAGAGAGACTTTCACTGTCAGAAGCATCACTTGATGGGATTACCTGTGAACATTGCGGCAGACCGATTCGGACAGGACGTTTTTGTGAAAAGTGTAAAGCTGCAATGGCAGATTCATTCGCAAACTCGATCGAAAAACCAAAGCCTATAGAACCACCGAAAAAAGAGCGCGACGGAAACAGAATGCGTTTCTTATAAGAAGAGAGCAGGGCCTGACAGGTGGTCCTGCTTTATTATCATGTGATATAAAATACAGCCTGGTATGAGAAAGGAAACGCAGCATGGTCAATGAACAACGACTGCACAGTATGATAAAAATAGCAAAATTTGATGCAAACGATGGAAAAAGCTGCAAACCAATGATCCAGTATGCAAGGAAAGATTATGTGGCATTACAGCTTTTAAAAAGTTTTGTGATCGGCACGATTGCCTTTTTTATAATGTTAGGACTATGGGTACTCTATTCCATGGAAACACTGATGAAGCAGATCAATAATATGGATCTTATACAATCTGCCATTACGTTGGGAATATTATATGGAGTTTTTATGGTAATTTATCTTCTGGCTACATATATTATTTTTAATGTGAAATATACTTATGGCAGGAAAAAGGTAAAAAAATACTATGCGGGTTTAAAAAAGATCAATGCAATGTATCTGCGGGAAGAACGGTTGAAATCAAACGGAAACAAAGACTGGGAATGACAACAGAAAGTAATGTGGAAAATGAGAGTTTTCGCATGCAGGAATGGAGATTAGTATGACAACCTTATTGGAATTAAAAGAAAAGTTAACGCGTTTTTATGGAAAATATGATATATACATTACACCGGTTATAAAATTTGCTGTTGCACTCACAGCATTTTTAATGATAAATCATAATATCGGCTACATGGAAAAAATCAGCAGTACACCAATTGCGCTGATCCTGGCACTTATCTGTTCGATCCTTCCGGTCGGAGGAATTGTCTTTATTGGTTCTGTGCTGATTCTTGCGGATATGTATGCACTTTCTCTGGAAGTATGTATTGTAGCACTTATCTTGTTTATTCTGATCTACATTCTGTACTTTCGTTTCTCTCCAAAAAACGAATATGGAGTGTTTTTGACACCGATCTGTTTCGGATTAAATATTCCGTTTGTGATGCCGGTTGGTATGGGACTTTTACGGGAATTATATTCCATGTTTTCAATGGTCTGTGGAATCATTCTCTATTTCTTTTTAAATGGTGTAAAGCAGAATGCGACAACACTTGGTGGAGTGGATGAGAAGGAAGCAGAAACGTCAAAGATCGTTGTTGCATTAAATCAGCTTCTGGGCAATAGGGAAATGTATCTTGTACTTGCAATTATGGTAGTTACTCTTGTCATCGTTTACATTATACGTAGAATGTCTATTGAACATGCATGGGCGGTCGCAATTATTTTTGGTATTCTGTTCGAGGCAGTTGGCATGATTGCAGGGGATATGGTACTTGGAATCAGCGGGAAAACGGTTACAATCCTGGTGGGAAGTATTATTTCCTGTGTGATTGCGTTTGTGATCCAGTTCTTATTTTTTAATCTGGATTATTCAAGGACAGAGAGACTTCAGTTTGAAGATGATGAATATTATTATTATGTAAAAGCTGTGCCAAAAGCGATTGTTGCAGGTACGGATAAAAAAGTGACCAGATTCGGCGGAAAAGAAGAGCAGGACCGTATGACAAAAAAGCGTTTCGCAGAAGAAATGGAGATTGACGAAGATCTGCTGGATTAGTTGTTTTAAATACAGATAGCGGAAAGGAAAGTGAAGCAGGTGCAGAATGCGATGGCGACCATGGGCGCATTTTGGGAAAAAGCGTCTATTTATTTAAATTTACCAAAGATTACAATGACAGATATTGTGGAAATTCTTATCATAACATTTCTGTTTTATTATATGCTTGTGTGGATCAAAAATACAAGAGCCTGGGTACTGTTAAAAGGTATTATGGTAATACTGCTGTTTGTTCTGGTTGCGGCTGTATTTCAAATGAATACGATCATCTGGATCGCAAAGAACACATTAAGCGTCGCTATTACTGCCATAGTTATTATTTTTCAGCCGGAGATCAGAAAGGCACTGGAAAATCTTGGACAGAAGAACTTCCTTACTTCTTTTTTCGCGTTTGATTTTTCAAAAGGGGAAATTGCAAAATTTACAGATAAAACGATCAATGAACTGGTAAAGGCATGCTATGAGATGGGAAAGGTCAAAACAGGTGCACTGATCGTTATTGAAGATGAAATTGTCCTGTCAGAGTATGAAAGAACAGGAATTGCGGTGGATGGAATACTGACAAGTCAGCTTCTCATCAATATTTTTGAAAAAAATACGCCGCTTCATGACGGTGCAGTGATCGTGCGGGGAGACAGAGTGGTTTCTGCAACCTGTTATCTGCCGCTTACAGATTCCTTAAGTATCAGCAAGGATCTTGGAACAAGGCATCGTGCAGCAGTCGGAATCAGTGAAGTAAGTGATTCACTTACGATCGTTGTTTCAGAGGAAACAGGAAAAGTTTCCATTGCCATGGGTGGTGAATTGTACCGCAATGTGGATGCAGAGTTCTTAAAAAATAAACTTGCATACATACAGCGGCGTGAAAAGAAAGTAAGCAAAATTGAATCATGGAGAAGGAGGCTTAAGGATGTTAAAGAATCTCGTAAAAAAACTGACGAATAATCTTGGCCTCAAAGTACTGGCTTTATTATTTGCGATCGCTTTGTGGATTGTGGTGGTCAATATTGATGATCCGGTCAAACCCGCACAGTATACGATCAGTGTGACGCAGGATAATATGGATTATCTTACTTCAAATGGAAAGTATTCCGAGACACTTGGTGGAAAAAATACTGTTACGTTTACGGCATCTGCAAAACGAAGTATTCTGGAAAAGCTATCCAACACGGATTTTACCGCTGTTGCAGATATGGAAAAGATTGAATATGTGGAAGGGGACGGCATTTGCCGTGTTCCGATTACAATTACGTGCAGTAAATATAACAGTAATACGGTTACCATTTCATCCAAACAGCAGTATCTGGATGTAACAGTGGAAGACCTTGGAAATGTACAGAAAAAGATTACTGCAAACACGGAGGGTACGGTCATGAACGGCTGTGCACTCGGAGATGTTTCAATCGTAACATCGAATCTTTTGAAAATATCAGGACCTTCTTCTGTTACAAGCCAGATCAGTACGGTGGTTGCAACGATCAATGTTGATGGAATGTCATCGGATGTGACGGATACGGTGGTACCGGTTTTATATGATGCGGATGGCAATGAGATTGATGCCTCAAAGTTAAAAATGAATATCAATACCGTTACGATCACGGCACAGATATTAAATACAAAAGATGTAGATCTTTCGTTCCAGACAAAAGGAAATGTGGCATCCGGGTATACGTTAAAAGGAATTACCTACAGCCCGAAAAAAGTCCGGATCAAAGGAGAGACAGATGTACTTAACAAGGTGACTAAGATCACGATACCGGATGAGGTATTAGATATGAGCGGTGCGACGGAAGACGTTGAGACAACTGTGGATATTACATCTTATCTTCCGGATGGAACTTCACTTGTACTTGCAGCAGATGCAAAAGTGGAAGTGAAGGTAAAAGTAGAACCGATCACAACAAAGACGTTTGAGGTGGATGCATCGGCATTTACTCTTGAAAACATTCCGGATGAGGCAAAGGCAAAGATTACAGAAGAAACGATCGAGGTTGAGATCACCGGAGCTGAAAGTGATATTAAAAAGTTGTCAGCAGATGATATTACAGGTACTGTCAATCTGCAGGGATATGGAAATGGTGAACATAAGGTTGCTGCAGATATAGATGTTGATAATGAACTTTATCAGGTGAAAACCGTACGGATACCGGTTGATATTACTGTCGAAAATACGGAAAATGAAACAAAAGCAACAGAAAGCAGCAAAAAGAATGCTTCTAAAACAGAATAAAAGAAAATGATAACTGGAGGAAATACAATGGCAAGAATGTTTGGTACAGATGGTGTGCGTGGAGTAGCAGGATCAGAACTTACGATCGAGCTTGCAACAAAACTTGGACAGGCGGGAGCTTATGTGCTTACGAAAGAGCAGGAACATCAGGCAACTATTATTGTTGGCTGTGATACGAGAATTTCAGGAGGAATGCTTGCGAGTGCACTGATGGCAGGAATCTGTTCCGTTGGAGCGAATGCTATTTTTGTTGGGGTAATGCCGACACCTGCAATTGCATATCTGACAAGAAAACATAAAGTGGATGCCGGAGTTGTTATCTCTGCGTCTCATAACCCGATGGAATTTAATGGAATCAAGTTTTTTAACGGTGAGGGATATAAACTTTCTGATGAGCTTGAAGATGAGATTGAAGCACTGATCCGCAATAATATGAAAGATGTTAATCTGCCGATCGGTTCCGGAGTGGGTAAGATTGATTACCGTTTTGACTTGCGGGATGAATATGTAGAGTTCATGAAAAAATGTGTTCCTGTTGATCTGACAGGCATGAAGATCGTGGTTGACTGCGCAGAGGGAGCTGCTCATTATACATCCGTGAAAGCATTGAAAGATCTTGGAGCTGATCTGGTGGCGATCCATACAGAACCGGATGGAACCAATATCAATGCAAACTGTGGTTCGACGCATATGGACGAATTAAAAGCCAGAGTAGTTTATGAAAATGCCGCCGTTGGTATTGCATTCGATGGGGATGCAGACCGTATGCTTGCTGTGGACGAAAAGGGCGAACTGGTCGATGGAGATCAGATCATGGCGATCTGCGGTAATTATATGAAACAGAAAGGCACCTTAAAAAAGAATACGATCGTTGTCACTGTAATGACAAATCTTGGTTTTTCATTGATGGGAGAGCGTGAAGGCATTCATGTGGAAAAGACAAAGGTTGGAGACAGATACGTCCTTGAAAATATGAGAGAACATGGATATAATATCGGAGGCGAACAGTCAGGACACGTTATCTTCCTCGATGATAATACAACGGGAGACGGACTGCTTTCCGCACTTCATCTGCTTGAAGTTATGGTAAAAACGAAAAAGCCATTATCAGAACTTGCATCTGTCATGGAAGTATTGCCGCAGGCACTTGTAAATGCAAAGGTGCCAAACCATAAAAAAGATAATTTCATGGATTATCAGGAGATCGCGGATGCCGTTGCAAAATTAGAGCAGAAATTTAATGGAGAAGGAAGAGTGCTGATCCGTCCATCCGGTACAGAACCGCTTGTCCGTGTAATGATCGAGGGAAAAGATCAGCACGTGATCGATGAGGAAGCAAAAAAATTAGCAGACCTGATCACAAAGATCATGCTTTAAGATCTGTATGAAATCAAAGCGGCTGCAGAAAAATGCAGTGATAAAATAAACAGTCTGGAGGGATTTACTATGGTAAGTCAGAAAGTAACGATCAAGAATCCAACGGGGCTTCATTTGAGACCGGCTGGAATTTTATGCAAGGAGGCTATGCAGTTTAAATCTCATGTGACATTTCGGTACAGAGAGAATACAGCAAATGCAAAGAGTGTATTGAGCGTGCTTGGTGCATGTATCAAGTCCGGGGATGAGATAGAACTTGTCTGCGAAGGTGAAGACGAAAAGGAAGCGCTTACTGCAATTGTGACAGCGATTGAAAATGGGCTGGGTGAGTAGTCTGAATATATTATTTTCATAAAAAAGTACAGCAATGGAGAAAAAATGAAGAAGATATTAGTGACAGGATGTAACGGACAGTTAGGACGTGCAATCCGACAGGAGTATAAAGATGAAGATGTTTCCTTTATCAATACAGATGTTGCTGAAGGTGAAGGTATCGTAGCACTTGACATTACAGATGTGAATGCAGTCCTTCGGCTGGTTCGTACAGAAAAACCGGATGTTATTATAAACTGTGCAGCACATACCAATGTGGATGCCTGTGAACAGCAGTGGGATGCTGCATACCGGATCAATGCGATCGGACCGAGAAATTTAAGTATTGCAGCAAGAGAAGCCGGAGCAAAAATGATTCACGTTTCCACAGATTATGTATTTGAAGGAAATGGAACAAGACCGTATACGGAGTTTGATGAGATCCATCCGGTCAGTGCTTATGGAAAGACAAAAGCAGAGGGAGAAAAATTTGTCCGTGAATTTGCAGACAGATATTTCATTTTCCGTACAGCGTGGCTCTATGGAGATGGGAAAAATTTTGTCAAGACAATGCTTCGTCTTGCGGAGTCACACGATGAAGTCAGCGTAGTATGCGATCAGCAGGGTTCTCCGACAAGTGCGGTGGAACTTGCAAGAACAATACATCATTTTGAACCGACAGAAAATTACGGTACATTTCATGCAACCTGTGAGGGCGATACGAACTGGGCGGCTTTTGCGGAAGCAATCTTCAAACGTGCAGGGAAAACAACAAAAGTTAACCATGTCACAAGTGAACAGTATGCTAAAATGAATCCGGCTTCTGCGAACAGACCTGCATACTCGATCCTTGAGAACTATATGATGAAACTGACAGATGGCTACAAAATGGCTGACTGGCAGGCTGCACTTGATGAATATATGAAAACACTGGAATAATACAATGACAGAATATATCAAAAAACATTACCGGCTGATTTTGCTGTCTGTAATTGCAGCACTGGTCTGCTTTGGATATCAGGCGTTTAATACGAATATCAGGATCGATACGGAGGAACTGATCAATCATCCCGGATCTACATTAGGATGGCTTACCATTGGAAGGTTCGGGTTGGTTCTTTTAAAACGGATTCTTGGTCTTGGGGTACACAAAGCGGTAAAGAGCGGTATTCTGATGCTTTTGTTTTTTATCCTTGGTGGTAACGTGCTGACATATGGCTGTTATTATTTTTCCGGGAAAAAGGATGAAAAACCTTATTGGATATTTACCCTGCTTTATATGACATCAAATATATGGAGTTTTCAGTTTTATTTTTCCATGCAGCAGGCGGAGATCGCACTGGCAATGCTCCTGGTGGCAGTTACGGGATTCTGGATGTGTGATATCTGTTTTCTAGAGGAATATAAAGAAAACAGAAGTGCAAAAAATCTGTGTAAAACAGTGCTGTCTGTGGCATTTCTTGTAATAGCGCTTGGAACTTATCAGGCACTGGCAGCTTATTATATCACAGTCTGCACCATGTTTTTCTTATTGATCTTCTGGCAGGTCAATGGAAAAAGAAAAAAATGGGGGCTGCGCATCGTTTTTCTGGCAGTTCACTTTGGAGTTGCTTATCTGATATACAAAATGATCGCAGATACCTGGTTCATGGCGGCTGGTGACTATATGGAAGGACAGAGCAACTGGGGAATGCTGCCGGTCGCTGAGTGTATAAAGAATGTTCTTCGTGTTGTAAAAAACCAGCTTCTTACAGTCGGGCCAAGAAATTTTTCATTTTACGTGATCGGTATATTGCTTGCATTCTTTGCAATATGGGCTGTATGGAACAAAAAGGCAGAAATAGGCCGCACCGGTTTTGGAATATTTACAGCAGGAATGCTTTTTATGCTTATTACGCCATTTTTAATGACAATATATGCTGGTGCAATGCTGGTAACAAGAACGCAGTTAGCACTTCCGGTTGCGGCGGCATTTCTGGCAATGTTTGGTGTGATGACCCTGAAAGAGCGGCAGGCTTCTGTGGCACAATCAGAAAAAGCAGAACAGGACAGAAAAGTGTGTCATAAGCTGCAAATGATAAGCAATGCTGTAGTACTGCTTGTCATTGTGACTGCAGGCGGGCAGATCTGCTATAATTTCAGAATGCATAATGCAGATCAGGTGAGATATGAACAGGATGCACTGCTTGCAGATCAGATTGCAGATGCCTTAAAAAGGGAGAGCTCCAAAGTGGATGCAGATCCTGTGGATAAAAAGGTGATATTTATCGGATACCGTGAGCCGCAGTTAAATGGCTGGAACCGTCGCACCGAAATGTATGGCTGGTCATTTTTTGAATGGGATTATACCAAAGAGCATCCGGCAGGTGCAACACACCGGATCACCGGATTTTTAGAGGCACATAACGGAGTACATCTGGATGATGGCTATTCCTGGGATATGGAAAATAAAGCTGCGGCATTATCGGAAGATATGCCGGTATTTCCGGCGGATGGGGCAATTCGCATGGAGGACGATATGGTGATCGTAAAATTGTCCGAAATTACGGAACGCCCGGCAGTGGACTGGTGGTAGAGACAGTCTGCCTGCAGGATAGATACCTGCTGGTGGTAGTTACTTGTACAGATAATAAAAGTATGGTAAAATGACGAGAGATTTTGCAGATCATAGAATGGAGAAAATTATGAGAACTTATTTGGTAACCGGTGGAGCCGGATTTATTGGATCTAACTATATTCATTACATGTTTCGCAAATATGACAATGAGATCAGGATCATCAATGTGGATGTGCTTACCTATGCAGGTAACCTGGAAAATTTAAAAGACGTTGAAAATCGTGATAACTATACCTTTGTGCGTGCAGATATTACAGATAAAGAGGCAATTACAAAGATTTTTGCAGAAAATGACATTGACCGCGTTGTACATTTTGCGGCAGAGAGTCATGTAGACCGCAGTATCAAAAATCCGGAAGTATTTGTAAAGACGAATGTGCTTGGAACAGCAGTTATGTTGAACTGTGCAAAAGCTGCATGGGAACTGCCGGATGGCAGTTTTAAAGAAGGAAAGAAATTCCTTCATGTATCAACAGATGAGGTATATGGTTCCTTAGAGGATGATGGAACATACTTTTATGAGACAACACCATATGCACCGCACAGCCCATATTCAGCAAGCAAGGCATCTTCGGACATGCTTGTAAAGGCTTATATTGACACTTACCATTTCCCGGCAAACATTACGAACTGTTCTAATAACTATGGACCGTATCAGTTCCCGGAGAAACTGATTCCACTTATCATCAATAATGCGCTGCATGGAAAGAAACTCCCGGTATATGGCGATGGAAAGAATGTCCGTGACTGGCTGTATGTGGATGATCATGCAAAAGCGATCGATATGGTTCAGGAAAACGGCCGTCTTGGTGAGACTTATAATGTTGGCGGACACAATGAAAAACAGAATATCGAGATTATCAATATCATCATAGATACACTGCTTGAGATGCTTCCGGCAGATGATCCGAGACGTGCACTTGTAAGCAAAGATCTGATCACTTACGTGGAGGATCGAAAAGGTCATGACAGACGTTATGCGATCGCACCGGATAAGATCAAGGCTGAGATCGGCTGGGAGCCGGAGACAATGTTCAAAGAGGGTATCAGAAAGACGATCGCATGGTACTTTGAACATGAGGACTGGATGAAAAACGTTACCAGCGGTGATTATCAGAAATATTATGAGGATATGTATCAGAACAGGTAAGAAGATGCAGGCAGCAGTACCGTCAGATGGGGCGATACTGCTTGTTTGCGTTTTATAATGGACGTGAAAACAAGGAGGAAAATCCTCTGCTCACCAGAGGGCAAATTTTACATGATAAAATTGCATTTTCCTGCGGAAAACATGGAGGATTGAATGATGAAGGGTATTATTTTAGCAGGTGGTTCCGGAACGAGGTTATATCCGTTAACAAAAGCGATTTCAAAACAGATCATGCCGGTGTATGATAAACCGATGATCTATTATCCATTATCAACACTGATGTTAGCTGGGATAAGAGAGGTTCTGATCATTTCCACACCGAGAGATCTGCCGGTATTTGAAGAGTTGTTTGGGGATGGAAGCCAGCTTGGAATGAGTTTTTCATATGCAGTGCAGGAGCAGCCGAGAGGACTTGCGGATGCATTTATTATCGGAGAGAAGTTTATTGGAAATGATGCTGTTGCATTGGTTCTTGGAGACAATATCTTTTACGGACAGAGTTTTTCAAAGGTTCTGCGCAGTGCAGCAGATCGTACACAGAATGAAAAGGGTGCAACGATCTTCGGTTATTATGTCAGAGATCCGAGAGAGTATGGCGTGGTAGAGTTTGATGAGAATGGAAAGGCCCTTTCCATTGAGGAAAAGCCGGAGCATCCGAAGTCAAATTATGCGGTGCCAGGACTTTATTTTTATGACAATGATGTTGTACAGATCGCAAAAAATGTAAAGCCGTCTGCAAGAGGTGAGATCGAGATCACATCTGTAAATAATGCGTATTTAGAGCGTGGTGATCTGAGTGTTGAGACACTTGGCAGGGGATTTGCATGGCTTGATACAGGAAACCACGATATGCTGCTTGCGGCTGCAGATTTTGTGTCAGCGATCCAGAAACGTCAGGGACTTTATGTGTCCTGTATCGAGGAGATCGCATACAAACGTGGATTTATCGATAAAGAGCAGTTGTTAAAACTTGCAGAACCGCTTCTTAAGACTGATTACGGCAAATATTTAGTAGAGGTTGCCGAGGGACTTTAAAAAAACAGATAGCGAGGATCAATAATTATGGGAAAAATTAAAGTAACACATGACTGTAATGGAATAGAGGGACTGAAGGTAATTGAACCGGCAGTATTCGGGGATGCCAGGGGATATTTTATGGAGACATACAATTACAACGATTTTAAGGAGGCAGGAATTGACTGCCAGTTCGTACAGGATAACCAGTCTGCCTCAAAAAAAGGTGTGCTCAGGGGCTTACATTTCCAGATCAACCATCCGCAGGATAAACTGGTTCGAGTGGTAAATGGAGAAGTGTTTGACGTTGCAGTGGATTTAAGAGAAGGCTCTGAAACATTCGGAAAATGGTTTGGTATTGTCTTGTCTGCAGAAAATAAAAAACAGTTCTTTGTACCAAAGAATTTTGCACATGGATTCATCGTGCTGTCTGATTATGCAGAGTTCTGCTATAAGGTTACAGATTTCTATCATCCAAATGATGAGGGCGGTATTCTCTGGAATGATCCTGCAGTCGGTGTCGAATGGCCAATGCCGGAAGGAATGACACAGGCAGATCTGATCCTGTCTGATAAGGACAAAGTGCATGGTGGATTTGATGCATACTGCAGGGAACGTGGAATCGTAAGATAGGAGCTTTCATATGACAGAAAACAAAAAAAATGTCTGCCTGCCCAAACGTCTGATCGCCAGCCGGAAACTGATCGTTAATCTTGCAAAAAATGATTTTAAAAAGAAGTTTGCAGGCTCTTATTTCGGTGTGGTATGGGCTTTCATACAGCCGGTGATTACAGTGCTTTTATACTGGTTTGTCTTTGAGTTTGGACTGCATCAGAAAGTAAATGATTTAAGAACAGGGATTGAGGTGCCGTTTGTACTCTGGCTGATGGGTGGCCTTGTGCCCTGGTTTTATTTTCAGGAGGCTTTAAATGGAGGAACCGGCGTCCTGGATGAATACAGTTATCTCGTAAAAAAAGTTGTATTCCAGATCGATGCACTTCCGGTAGTAAAATTAATCTCTGCACTATTTACACATGCATTTTTTGTTGTGTTTATGCTGGTTGTTTTTGCAGTTATGGGATTTTATCCGGATCTTTATGTGCTTCAGATTGTTTATTATTCGTTTTGCATGGTAATCCTTACAGCAGGACTGATTTATGCGACAAGCGCCGTGACGGTATTTTTCCGTGATATGAAAGAGGTTGTTTCCATTCTTTTACAGATCGGAATGTGGGTAACACCGATCATGTGGAATTTTGAGAGCATGCAGGGCATTCCTAAATGGGCTGTGCTCCTGCTTAAGCTAAATCCGATGTATTATATTGTTTCGGGATACAGGGATGCACTGATCAATAAAACGGCATTCTGGGAATATCCGGGACTGACATTGTGGTTCTGGGGAATCACGCTGTTTATTCTCTGGGCAGGAACGACCATGTTTAAGCGTCTGCGTGTACATTTTGCAGACGTGCTGTAAAGCATCGTAAGAATGAAAATGTTGTTTTTATTAGAAAGCAGCGCAAGAATGAGGATAGTATGGATAATTTAGCAATCAGGGTAGAGGATGTCTGCAAGGTCTACAAACTTTATGATAAACCTTCTGACCGGTTAAAGGATGCACTTGGACTGGTCAGAAAGAACCGTTTCAAAGAACATCATGCATTAAAGCATGTGTCGTTTGAAGTAAAAAAAGGTGAGACGATCGGCATCATCGGAACGAATGGTTCCGGAAAATCTACCATTTTAAAAATAATTACAGGTGTTCTGAGTCCGACGAGCGGTGAGGTGGAGATCGATGGAAGAATCTCAGCACTGTTAGAGCTTGGAGCCGGATTTAATATGGAATACACCGGAATTGAGAATGTCTATCTAAACGGTATGATGATGGGTTTTTCCCGCGAAGAGATGGATGCAAGGTTAGATGATATCTTAAAGTTTGCAGACATTGGCGAATTTGTGCATCAGCCGTGTAAGACCTATTCAAGTGGTATGTTTGTCCGGCTTGCATTTGCAGTGGCGATCAATATTGATCCGGAGATCCTTATTGTGGATGAGGCACTGTCAGTCGGAGATGTATTTTTTCAGGCAAAATGTTATAAAAAATTTGAAGATTTCAAGGCACAGGGAAAGACGATCCTGTTTGTAAGCCACGATATCAGCAGTGTGGCAAAATACTGTGACCGTGTGATCCTGCTCAATAAGGGAGACAAGTTAGCAGAGGGAAATGCAAAGGATATGATCAACCTTTACAAAAAGGTTCTTCTCAAAAACTCGGACAAGATTACTGGCGGTAAGATTTTAGAGAATGACGCATCAGATGGAAAGAAACTCTGGAAATCTAATTACCAGCTCAATCCGGATGTCAATGAATATGGAACCGGAGAGGCAGAGATCATTGACTTTGCACTGATCGATGAATATGGAAATTATACGAACTGTATCCAGAAAGGGACGTCTTTTACTATTAAATCAAAGGTAAAATTCCTTTCTGATATACAGGACCCGATATTTACCTATACATTTAAAACAGTGCAGGGGACTGCTGTTACCGGAACAAACACGATGTTTGAAAAAGTGGGGATCGGAATGGCAAAGACGGGAGAAACCTATGTGGCAACGTTTCGTCAGAACATGGATATGCAGGGGGGGGAATATCTGTTATCCATCAGCTGTACCGGTTATGTCGGAGGCGAATTTCGTGCTTACCACAGATTGTATGATGTGGTTGGTGTGACGGTGGTGTCCGACAAAAATACAGTAGGTTTTTATGATATGAACTCGGAAGTTACGATCGAAAAATGTGATGACAAATAGGCAGAGAGTGCGCAAGCAGGAGAACTATGGGACAGGTAATGGTGCCGGAGAGGCTTTTGGAAATCGTACAACAGAATAATGAAAAAGCATATCCACAGATCATCATGGATGAGGCATCTTATCCGTATTTGTTTCATTTGTCGGATATCAGGCAAAATCTGATCGCATTTCTGCCGGTTACAAAACAGATGCGCGTTTTAGAGCGAAACGCAGGCTGTGGTGCATTGACAGGAAAATTACTTTCTATGGCATTGCATGTGACAGCAGCGGTGGAGAGCATGGAGGAAGCAGAAATCCTGCGGGCACGTTACAAAGATGCAGATAATCTTACGGTATCGGTTATTTCAGATGCTGATACAGGAACAGAGAAAAACGTACTTTATCGGGATCAGACGTATGATATGATATTGATCGCCGGAGAATTTTCAAGGTATCAGAAAGAGCTTTCCTGTATGAGAGAACATCTGGCTGACAGCGGAAAACTTTATGTGGCGGATGCCAACCGTCTGGGACTAAAATATTTTGCAGGGTGTCAGGAGGAATACCGCGGTGGATATTTTACCGGACTGGAAAATTACGATGAAAATCCCAGAATATTCACAGCGGATGAGGGGGATGTAAAACCCAGGGTTTACACCAGAAAAGAGTATGAACAGATCTTAAAAGAAGCTGGATTTCCTGAAATTTATGTATATTACCCATATCCGGATCACAAGTTTCCTGCCTGTATCTACTCAGATGAATATCTTCCGGGAAAGGGAGAACTTTCAGATAACCGGAGAAATTTTGACAGGGACAGAGTACAGCTTTTTGATGAAAAAAAAGTTTTTGATACGGTGCTGGCAGAAGGGCTGTTTGGGGAACTTACGAATTCATTTCTGATTGAGGCAGGAAATAAGACAGAAGAAAAACGTGTTATCTACTCGAAATATTCAAATGAGAGAGCAAGGCAGTTTGCCATCCGTACGGATATCTGCAAGAATACAGATGGGGAAAAAAATGTAAAAAAATATGCACTTTATCCGGAGGGAAAAGAACATATCTGTCATATGGAAATGGCATACGAAAGGCTGACGTCATGCTATGAGGATGGCAGAGACAAAATTGCATTTTGCGCCTGTCATACAAAAAATGATGTGTCTGTATCTGCTTTTGATTTGGGAACCACGTTACAGGATGTAATGGAGCGGGCGCTTGAAGCAAACCAGACAGAGCTGGTGAAGAATATTCTTGATGATTATGCAAAGCGTATTATGGAATACGGTGGAAAAAAGAGGTTTTTACTGACCGAAGATTTCAAAAAGGTATTTGGTGAGATAGATTTTACAGAAGAACCAGAAGCGGTGGATACATGCGATATTGATATGATATTTGCCAATATTTTAATACCGAAGGGCAGCGAAAATAAAATCGGGCAGGCTAAGTGGACAGTCATTGATTATGAATGGACTTTTTTCTTCCCGGTACCAAAGTTATTTGTTTTATACCGTGCTCTTTATTTTGCATACTACCAGATAATGGGGGGCAGGGGAACATCCCTTGATGAACTGTTAGCGTCTTATGGGATTGATCAGACATTAAAAGAGCAGTTTGGCAGGATGGAAGAAAATTTTCAGGCATATCTGGGAAAGGGAAATGTTCCGGTGCGTAATATGCAGCGTGTAATGGGAACGAAGATCATTCCGTTCGAACAACTGACTGACCAGGATACAAAGTGCGCAAAGACAGAAGAAAAAATACAGAATGAGCCTGCCGGGGTAAGAAAAATCTTATACCATATTGACAGACAGGAGTATCAGGACGGCAGTGTGGTCTGTAGTGGATGGGCACTTGCAAAGACATGGAGCGGAAAAATACTTCCGGTTGATATAAAAGCCGTGATGCAGGATGGCACTGCGGTTACAGTGGAACTGGCCAGATATGCGAGAACAGACGTTGCCGATGCGTTAAAACTGCGCAGGGCATGTGATGTTAACTGGGGATTTGACTGTGTGTTTGTTGCTCCACGCGAAGAAAGATGGAAACTGGTCTTTTCGTTGGGAAAGCGAAGTGCAGAATACTGTTACCGGAACGAATGACAGTGGGCAGCCGTGCCATCTGACTGTGAAACCGGGGGAAAGGAAAGGACTTGACATGTACCAGACAAGAGAAAAAATTCAGAGTATCATTTTACTGCTGGCAGATTTGGTATGCTTTGCCGTGAGTTATTTCGGGGGCGGGTACCTGTGGCTGGTAGGCTATCGAAATGTTTCCGTTGCGAACATGAAAATAGAGCTGATGGAGAGCTTTGGCATTGTAATGGTTATTTACATGCTGGTAATGCTTTTTTCGGATATTGAAAATCGCTTCATTGACCGCAGTGTATTTCAGGAATTGTGGGCAGCAATCAAAGCCAGTGTTGTACTGATCTTTGTGACAGCACTGACCATCTTTTTGCAGCATAATAATGCGGAGGCGTCACGAGGCGTATATTTTTGTATCGCACTGGTAAATATGTGCCTGTATTTTGGCGTGCATATTGTAATTAAATATTATCTGCTGCGTGTTTACCGGAATAAAAAAGCAAATAATCAGGTCTTTTTGGTCACAACGGCAGACCGCGTGGAAAAGGTCATCGCGGATGCTGACCATTCCGGTGACTGGATACATCGTCTTGCAAGTATTGCGATCATTGATGACAACCAGATCGGAAAATGGTATCACGGTGTTCAGGTCGTTGCGAATTATGATAACATGTTCCAGTATGTAAAAGAACAGATCGTTGATGAGGTTTTCATCAGTGTGCCTTATGAGTCTGGAGATTCTCTCGCGGAAGTTGTTAACCGTTTTGAAGATATGGGGGCAATGGTACATGTGACCATTGAGATCTTAAACAAGTTCGACGATTATCATAAGAGTTTTAATATGATGGGAAATATTCCGGTTGTTACATTTTCCAACCAGTCCTATGACTGGAAAATGCTTTTTATCAAGCGTGTGATGGATATCATAGGTTCGATCATTGGACTTGCGATCACTGCGGTTGTGACAGTATTTTTAGCACCGCCGCTTCTGATCGAGTCTCCGGGACCACTGTTTTTTGCGCAGAAACGTGTCGGTAAGAACGGCAGGTTTTTTAAGATCTATAAGTTCCGCTCGATGTATAAGGACGCGGAGGAGCGGAAAAAGGAACTGGAAAGCCAGAATGAGATGAATGGTCTGATGTTTAAAATGAAAGATGATCCGCGTATCACGAAAGTCGGAAAATTCATCCGCAAGACCAGTATTGATGAACTTCCACAGTTCTTCAATGTTTTAAAAGGCGATATGAGTTTAGTCGGAACAAGACCACCGACGGTAGATGAGTTCAAACAGTATGAATCTCATCAGAAACGCCGTTTAAGTGCCAAACCTGGTATTACCGGGTTGTGGCAGGTCAGTGGACGAAATGAGATCAGTGATTTTGAGGAAGTTGTGAAACTGGATGTGCAGTATATAGATAACTGGAGTATTGGTCTGGATATCAAGATTATCTTAAAGACAATAAAAGTGGTATTTGAAAAAGGCGGAGAATAGAAAGGAGACCTGATATGAGTCAGAGATATGAGAGCAGAAAAGAATACAGTTTGATGGATGTTCTGAAGTATAACTTAAGAAAATGGTGGCTTGCAGCTATTATGGCAGTTCTTTTTGCAGTTATTGTAGGGGGATATAAGGCGAAAACCCTGATGCCTTATATTGAGGCGGAAACTTATGATGAAAAAATGCAGGTGGAAGCATCGGTGCTTTTAACAGAATATAATTCTGAAGGTCTGGTGGAACGTGGCACTAATATTATGAAGATCGCAAAGAGCAGAAGTGTATATCAGGAATTCTGCAAACTGACAGGAATCGAGCTGACACAACAGGCGTTTACAGATATGTTTGACGGTGAGCAGACAGAGGCATCGGACGTTGTTACTTTTTTTGTTGTATATCCAAGAACGAGCTGGGATTATGCTGTAGATGATGAGGAACAGGCAATTACATTTATGAACGGGCTGATCCAGGCATTGGATACTGTGACACAAAAGGGATATGGAACAAAGTGTTTTTCGGTACTTGATGAGCCGGCATCCGTGCGCAGGGTAGAAAAAGTTGCTTCTTATACTATTTCAAATTCAGAGTTCCGGCAGGCAGTGTTAAAGGCGGTCACGGCAGGAATCCTGCTTGGAATTTTACTGGAAGTTGTATGTTACACACTCTGGATCATGATTTATAAGAAACCAAAGGATGCACAGGAAATACAGGAATGTCTGGAAACACAGATCGTTGATGTGATCACGAAAAAGAATGAAGAAGAGGAAACCTACAAAAAAGCAGCATTGTTTTTAAGCAATTCGAAAGGGCAGGGATGTCAGAAAATTAATTGTCTGACTGTCGGAAGATTTGCCGATACGACTGCGTCATGTCTTGCCATGTGTTATGCAAATGAAAAGAAAAAAACACTGCTGATCGATCTGAATGCAGCCGAAAGCGAAGAAGCATCTTTAAGTGCCTATATTATGGGAGATACAACGGAATTAAAACTGCAGCAGATGAATGAATATCTGGATACGGTAAAACGAAATATCAAGCAGGAAAAGGGATTTGATCTTGTAGGTAATGAAAAATTCAAAGAGCTGTTAGAACGTTTTTCAAAACAGTATGAGTATATTATCATTAATGGAAGAGATGCAGAAAAAGTGTCAGAAGGATATAAGGCAGCAGCACTCTGTGACAAAAATCTTGTGGTTTGCGGCCGCAGAAATACAAGAATGGAAACTCTTTACATGATAAAAAATACAACCGAAATTAATCATATCCATCTGGATGGAGTGTTAGTGTATGATTTATAAAGATTTTATTTATATGCTTGTATTATTTGTACTGCTTCCTGTGTGGTTTGGATTGTTGTGGGTTGTGTATCTGGATATAAAAGGAGCCTGTATACGTTTTTGCAGTGCATGGGTACTTGGATTGGTCAGCATGTTTGCATTGGGACAGATATTACTTGTACCAATGATACTGACTGGGAAAACACTGACACAGGCAATAAATCTGTGGAAAATACTTCTCGCAATACTTTCTGTTGTTGAGTTTATCCTGTTGTTAAAAAGACAGGGAAATCTGGCAGCGGAGAAAGACAGGGAAAAAATTAAAAAGAAAATAGACGGACAGACAGTCATATTTGCAGTACTTGCAGCCGTTCTGATCTTTACGCAGGCATGGATATCGTATCATTACCAGCATATTGATGATGATGATGCAAGATTTGTTTCCGAAGAAGTCTCTGCGGTAGTACATGATACGATGCTTGTGGATGATCCGATCACGGATGAATATATGTACTGGGATGTAGGGGAAGTAAGGAAAGATGTAACTTCTCCGTGGACAATGTATGTGTCTATGTACTGCAGGATATCAGGAATTGCCCCTGCAATATTTTCACATACCTATTTCCCATTTTTTATGATCATTATCTGTTATGTGCTGTATGGGATGATCGGAAATATTCTGTTTCGTGGCAATCCGGAGAAAACGGCATTATTTCTGATTGTTTTATCCATATTTCATATTTGGGATTTTACATCAACACATACACTCTCAGCGATGTTTTTACTGCGTATCTGGCAGGGGAAAGCAGTCGTGGCAGGATTTATTCTGCCGTTATTGATGTATTTGTTTTATTCGATCTTTCAGAGTGGAAAGCAGAGTATGAGATGGGTGGCACCATTGTATGTTGTGGGTTTTGCATCGTCCCTTTTATCAGGTATGGGAATTATTATGGCACCTGTCATGATGGGATTATATGGACTTTTAGATGGAATATATTACAGAAATTTTAAACGCGTGCTTTGTATATGGATAGCAGCACTGCCATGTGCTGTTTATATGATTTATTATACAGCGGGAATTTAAAAGGAAAGAAATATGGCAGCAGATTTTTATTCAATACTGGACAATTTTAAAAATTTTATTGGCGGACGTACCGGTCTTTTACACTGGGTACTGTTTTGTGCTGCGGTTGTGGCGATATTTTTCCTTGGAAAAAAGTACAAAGAGGAAAAACAGGCAGTGCGTTTTCTTGTGTGGCCGTCTGTTTTGGTACTGTTATTTATATTTAATCCATTGTTTTACCGTTACGTCGGCAGTCGTTTTTTTGCCGGTGTATACTGGAGATTATTCTGGATGCTTCCAATTTCATTTTCTGTAGCATATGTGATAGTATGGCTGATCTGCAGATGGAAAAAACAGGCAGTGCGTGTGGCAGTCTTTGTGGCGGCACTTGTTACGATCATGGTCAGTGGACAAAGGATTTACAGCGAAAAGACCTTTACAGAGGCAGAAAATGAATATAAACTTCCGCAGGCGGCGATAGATGTTGCTGATATTATAGGAAATTCAGGTTACAGCTGGAAAGTAAAAGCTGTTGTGCCAGATGAGTTATTCTGTTATATCAGACAGTATCGCTGTGATATTGGACTGTTTTACGGCAGAAATGTCGGTGGATTTATCTCCGGCATTGGCGAGGATGAGGATGCTATGCATCAGCAGATGTGCCAGGAAAAACCGGATATGGAAGTAGTGACGGAGATTGCAAAACGAAACGGGCTCGTATTTTTGTGCTTTAACCGCGAGGAGAAGGAACTGCCGGATAATATGACACCGTATGGGTATCACTATTATATGGAAACCGGAGATTATATCATTTATATACGTGGAGAAGAATAGATGGATCAGATCAGGAAATGGATACAGGAAAATGATTGGAAAAGTATAGGGATCATTGCGTATTATGGCTATTTTGCAATCAATGTGTTAGTAAAGGCATTTGGCTATGACAGCAGTGACCAGATCTATAAATTTTTCATGTTATCGGGAATTATCCTTCTTGGTATCAAATTTATTACGACAAGATATACTTTGAGAGAAGTTGTGATCATTGCACTTTTATTGGGTGCCGGAATGTTCATCTGGGTCATGACAAAAAAGGCAACACTGTTGTTTTTGTTCCTGACCATCATAGGAATGAAAGATGT
Source organism: Roseburia sp. AM23-20 (assembly GCF_003470905.1). Taxonomy (NCBI): domain Bacteria; kingdom Bacillati; phylum Bacillota; class Clostridia; order Lachnospirales; family Lachnospiraceae; genus Roseburia; species Roseburia sp. AM23-20. The sequence continues at coordinate 99,658 of NZ_QRHS01000005.1, read as the reverse complement.
GCAATTTGGGAAATTGATTGGAATTTCGGTATGGATACGGTTATTCGTAGCGGCTGTTATGGTGATAGGATCGGTATACGGGGTTTACGATATTGGTTATAAGACAACCCCGAATGCACAATATGTCGAGGTGCCGGTATACAGCTTTGGATTTAATGAGCCGAATACCGCATACCTTACGATTTTCCTTCTGCTTATCCTGCTGGTTTATTCTTACTATGAAAAACTAAATGGATGGTGGTTTATTTGTACCTTTGCGGCGGCGTTTCTTTTTTATGAGCTGACATTCTGTCGTACCGGTATTCTTGTTTTCATATTTGCATGGGTTCTGATTGCATATGATAAACTGATAAAAAATAAATATGCAAAATTTATTTTTGTGCTGTCAGTTCCAGTTGGAGCATTGTTTAGTTTTGTTATGATGGTATTTTTTGACAATGAAAATTCCGTGATGAAGATGATTGACCGGTATGTATCAGGAAGGGTACATATCATGGGAGAATATTATCAGGATCAGGGACTTGCACTGCTTCCAAGGAATCAGGAACTTTTTTATGCAAGCTATCATGGATTGATCGATAACTCTTACATGCATATTTTACTGTATTGTGGATGGATCTTTGCACTGGTGTTTTTTGCGGTGATCGTTCTGGCAATGGTAAAACTTTATCAGGCAGGCTGTTATAAAGAACTTGTCATGCTTTCTGTATTTTCATTGTATGCGATCATGGAGCAGTTTGTACTGAATGGATTTATGAATCCGTTTATCTTATTGGTGGGGATTCTTTTATATCCGAATCTGTCAAATCAGATCAAAGAAGGTAAAAAAGAGGAGAAACATGGAAAAATATCGTATTCTTCAAATTCATAATTTTTATCAGATCCCGGGTGGGGAAGATGTTGTGGTACGCAATGAAAAGAAACTTTTAGAAGATCACGGGCATGAGGTTTTTACTTATTACCGCAGCAACAAAGAGCTGAATGAAGGAGGAAAGTTAAAAAAACTTCTGATTCCATTTACTGCGATTTATTCATTTAAGACCTGCCGGGAAGTAAAAAAGATCATTCGCGAAAATAAAATTGATATCGTGCATGTACACAATACGCTGATGATGGTAAGCCCATCTGTATTTTATGCAGCATTTGGGTGTAAGGTGCCGGTGGTACAGACGCTTCATAACTTCCGCATGCTCTGTCCGGCAGGATCTTTTTTCCGCAATGATGTGATCTGCGAGGAGTGTGTGGACGGTGGTTTAAAATGTGCGATCAGGCATAAATGCTACCGTGGAAGTAAGATACAGACAATGGTAAGCTCAGCAATTCTTTGGATTCATCGTTTCCTTGGAACTTATTATCGTGTGAACTTTATCTGTCTGACCGAGTTTAATAAAAACAAACTGTTAAGTTCCCTGGATCCTGGAAAAAAGATTGTTGATCCGAAGCGTGTTTATATCAAACCAAACTTTACTTTTGCGGATGGACTCGTTCCGGTCAGGAAGCAGCCCAAAGAGGAATATTATCTTTTTGCAGGAAGAGTCGAAGCATTAAAGGGAATTGATGTTGCGGTAAAGGCATTTGAAAAACTGCCGGATAAAATGCTTTATGTTGCAGGAACAGGACCAATGATGGATGAGATGCAGTCATATGTCAGCACCCATAATATGAAAAATGTCCGGTTTTTAGGTTATCTGCAGAAAGAAGAAATGACTGAGAAATTTTATAATGCAAAGGCAGTCATTATGACCTCCCAGTGTTATGAGGCGTTTGCAATGACGATCGCGGAGGCATATTCCTTTGGTGTTCCGGTAATTGCAGGTCGTGTCGGAAATATGGACGGTATGGTGAATGAGGGTGTGACAGGCGTAAAATTTGAGTACAATTCCGTCGAGGATCTTGCAAAAAAAGTCTGTGAATTTGAACAGATGGATCTGAATACCTTAAAGGAAAATGCGAGAGAGTTTTACCAGCACCGCTTAAGACCAGAGGATAACTATCAGAAACTTATCAGTATCTACCACAGCATTTCAGAGGAAAAAGAACAATGAAAAAAAAGGCAGTATTTATCACAAATATACCATCGCCATACCGGGTGGATTTCTTTTCTTATATGCAGAAAAACTTCCCGGAATATGAATTTCATATTATTTTTTCCGGCGCAGGCATGGAAAACCGGAAGTGGAATGTAGAGATGGAGGAGATCGAACATTATCATTTCTTAAAGTCAAAGACGATCATTATCAGAAAAAGATTTGATGACCGTTATGTGTTTATTCCGACAGGGGTGGAAAAAACTTTGAAAGAGATCGCGCCGGATGCGGTTTTTGCCATGGAGTACAACCCGACGATCCTTCGTGCAGTACATTGGTGCCGGAAGAAAAAGATACCGTTTATCAGCTGGACGGATGGTACCTTAAATTCCGAAAAAAATATCGGAAAAGTACAGCGGCTGTCGAGAAGCTATATCATAAAGAGGGCTGCAGCTTTTATCGCGAGCAGCACAGCATCGAAAAAAGCACAGATCGCTTACGGTGCCGATGAAAAGAAATGTTTTATTTCATATCTGACTGTGGATATTGATAAATATCTGTATAAAAGACCGGATACACCACAAAAAAGCGTGCCGGACAGAAGCACAGATGCTGCTTGTGCAGTACAGGATATGCAGGTTCAGCTTTTATATGTCGGAAGCCTGATCCAGCGTAAGGGACTTGACCTGTTACTGCCGGCAATCGCAAAAACACCGCAGAATGTGAGACTCTGGATCGTCGGAGAGGGGCAGGAAAAAGATCTGCTGAAAAAGCAGTGCGCAGAACTTGGAATTTCCGACCGTGTGGAATTTTTGGGATATCAGGAGGGTGAACCGCTGCAGAAATTATACCGCACGGCGGATGCCTTTGTACTTCCGACAAGGGAAGATTGTTTTGGACTTGTACTTTTAGAGGCAATGTGTGCGTCACTTCCGATCATTTCATCGAAGTATGCAGATGGAGCTTTCGATCTTGTCGAAGATGGCAGAAACGGATATATCATTGATCCGGAAAATACGGATGAATTTGCGGAGACAATAAAAAAGGTTTCTGCGGGAGATACGGCATCTGCCATGGGAAAAAGGAGTTACGAAAAGGCGCATGAATTTTCTTTTGAACAGGTATCAAAGGGCTGTATCGAGGCACTTTCGTATGTGTTGATGCAGAAAAAATGAGCTGCTCAGAACTTAGGATTATCGTGTGAAAAATTATATTTTCCACACACAGGATTGGAGTTTCATAATGAAAAAAAAGATTTTATTTAACGGACTTGGAAACAGAGGATGGATCGGTGGACTTTATTATATTAAGAACATTATATTCAGCTGCCTGCAGAATGAAAATATCATGGAGCGCTTTTCACTGGTGCTTTTGATCGATCCGGAACACGCAGATATCTTTGACTGCTTTAAAGGTAACTCAAATGTCGATGTCCGTATTTTTGATGGAAATAATAAAATAAAACTGGCACTCTATGAGATGCGTCTGATCTGGTTTGGCGGAGTGAAATACTGCTATGCCTTAGAACTCAACAAGATCGGAAAACTCTTTAAAAAGAAAGGTATCTTCTGGATACCTGACTTTCAGCACAGAACCCTGCCGGAGTTTTTCGGCGCAGAGGAGTTGGCACACAAAGAAAAAAATGATCTTGCCATGACAGGAAGCGATAATCCGATGGTTTTAAGCAGTTTCGATGCGGCAAGGGATTTAGAGCGTTTCTATCCGGGACACCGATGCTCGGTTGAAGTGGTACATTTTGTATCTTACATTGAACCGGAAGTGCGTGCCATTACACCGGAATTAGAGCAGAGTGTCCGTGAAAAGTTTGATCTGAAGCGAAAATATATTTATATTCCGAACCAGTTCTGGCAGCATAAAAATCATATCGTTATGGTAGAAGCAATCGAATGTCTGTTAAAAGAGGGCAGACTCTGTGATTATGATTTTGTATTTACCGGCAATCTGAAAGATTACCGTAACCCGGAATATATCGATAAATTGAGAAAGATCATGGAATCAGATGCAGTTTGTGCTAATATAAAATTGTTAGGATTTGTGGAGCGTACCGAGCAGCTTGCGATCATGAAGAATGCACAGTTTATCGTACAGCCATCACTCTGTGAGGGATGGGGGACGGTCTTAGAGGATGCAAAAGTACTTGATAAAGTTGTACTTTTGTCAAACATCCCGGTACATCAGGAACAGCAGAACAAAAAATGTGTTCTTTTTGATCCACATGATCCGAAACAGCTTGCCGAAACGATCGCGCGCACTGCAGCGCGCGCATCCCTGCCAGAGCATGAAGCTGAATATGCCGGCGACATGGAACAGGGAATCGCAAATATGTACCACGAGGCGAGAGAGTATTCGAGGGCACTTGAGAGAGTGTTTTTATAGGAGGTTTGTCCATGAAAAAAATGATCATCACCGGCGTAAATGGTTTTATCGGAAGATGCGCCATGGAATATTTCAGCAAAGATTACGAGATCACCGGCATCGACTTAGCCGACCGTTACTGCGAGGATAGAGCAGAGATCCACTACTATCAGTGTAATATGTCAAAGGACTCGCAGGAACTCGCCAATATATTTACCGGAGTACAGCCGGATGTGATCTTACACTGTGCCGGCAGTGCAAATGTCGGAGCATCGATTGTAAATCCGATGGCGGACTTAGACGGAAATCTGCACAGTTTATATCAGCTGCTTTTAGCATTGCAGTCATTTGAAAAAAGACCGAAGATCATCTTCTTTTCGAGTGCAGGTGTCTACGGCAATCCGAAGCAGCTTCCAATTACGGAAAAGGATGCACTTTCACCGATCTCCCCATATGGTCTTCATAAACAGATGGGCGAGGAACTGTGCAGTTATTATAACAGGGTGCATGGATATCACATCCGCTGTGTGCGCATTTTTTCTGCATATGGAAGCGGTCTGCGCAAACAGCTTTTATGGGACATCTATCAGAAATATTTAAATACCGGACGGATCGATCTGTTCGGAACCGGAAATGAGACACGTGATTTTATCCATATTTCAGATATTTTGCGTGCCTTAGAGCTGATCTTAGGATATCAGGGGTCGGAGGAGATCTTTAACGTTGCAAACGGCGAGGAAGTGTCTATCCGGGAACTGGCTGAGATTTATGCCGCACAGCTTGGAGAAAAAATGGATATCGTGCGGTTCAACGGTGAGACGAAGGTCGGTGATCCGCAGAACTGGCGTGCAGATATCTCTCTTTTGAAAAAGATCGGATATGAGAAAAAAATGGATCTTACCGAAGGAATCCGTGATTATGTAAGCTGGGTAAAACAGCAGGCATAGAAAGGAAAATAGAATGGAAGAAACAAGATGTTTAGCACCGGTCATATTATTTACCTACAACCGGCCGGAGCATACAAAACGTACCATTCAGGCACTTGCAGCGAATGAACTGGCAGAAGAAACCGATCTGTACGTATTTTCTGATGCTGCAAAAAAAGATGCAGATAAAGGAAAAGTGCAGGAAATCCGTGATTATGTAAAGACTGTGCAGGGATTCCGTCACGTGGAACTGACTGCAAGGGAGCAGAACTATGGGCTTGCAAAAAACGTAATCGAAGGTGTGACTGCAATCGTAAATAAATATGGAAAAGTAATCGTGTTAGAGGATGATCTTGTCACAAACCGCTATTTCCTTTTGTTTATGAACGATGGATTAGACCGTTATGAACAGGAAAAGAAAGTGACAGGAATTACCGGATTTTCCCATTTCGGAGATACATTCTCCTATCCGTGTGAATCCTATTTTAATACATTATCAGGTACAAGCTGGTCATGGGGAACCTGGAGTGACCGCTGGAAATATTTTGATGCAGACTGTGATGACTGGACGGATATGGTTTCCGATAAAAAACTGCGGAAAGCATTTAATTATGACAACACCTATGATTTTTACAAGATCATGAAAATGCAGAAAACTGATACAAAAACCAATTCCTGGGCGATCCGCTGGTACTGGACGAATTTCAGAAAGCAGGGACTGATCTTATCCCCGACAAAGTCATTAGTCAGCAACGAGGGCTGGGATGGAACAGGAATCCACTGCGGCAATGAAAAAGGACCGGTATTCGACCACAGACTGACCACGGATCACAGAATTGTGGAATTTCCACAGGAGATCTGTGAAAAGCCCCAAATTCATAAGGCAATGAAAAGAGCACTGATCCATGAGTCACAGCCGAATCTGATCAAACGGATCTACCACATAGTATTCCGGAAAAATTATATCGGACAGGCATAGAATAAATGTGAAATCGGGCAGGAAGGATGAATATGAAGATACTTGCAATTTTTACCTGTTTTAACAGGAGAGAACTGACAGAACGGGGGATGGCAACTCTTTCTGAAAATAAAAATGTTACCTTTGATTATGTGATCTTAGATGACAATAGTTCTGATGGAACACGTGAGATGTTAAAGAAGATGCGTGATGATGGAACATATCAGATCGATCTGATCGAGGGAGACGGAAACAATTTCTGGAATGGCGGCATGCATAAGGCAATCGAGCATATCAAAAAAACACATATGGATTACGATTACTATATGCTGATGAATGATGACACGAAGTTTTTTCCGGGCATTTTTGACGAGATGGCACCGCATCTGAAAAAAGATGAGGTCACTGTCGGAGCCATCTGTGGAGAAAACGGTGGTTTAAGTTATGGTGGCATCAAATATACCAAAGGGATCAAGTATAAAAAGTTAGGACCGGATGCACCGGATGTGAACTGTGACACGTTTAATGCAAACTGTGCGGTCATTCCGAGGGAGATTTTTGAAAAAGTCGGTATCGATCCGTTTTATCAGCACAGCATCGGCGATTTTGATTATGGTTTACAAATCAGCAGGCTTGGATATAAGATCCATATTTATCCAAAGTTTGTGGGTGAGTGCAATGATAATACGCTGCAGAAAACATGGCAGGACGAGACACTGCCGCGCATGGAGCGTATCCGCTTAAAGGAGAGCCGCAAGGGACTTCCGTTCCGTGACTGGTTCCACTTCCTGCATAAAAACTTCGGACTGGGAACGGCAATTGTACGTTCCATCACACCGTATGTCCGTATCATACTTGGAACAAAGACGAGATATTCCGGCGCATAGAATGCCGGTATGACAATGGCATTATTTGAATGAGGATTTATATGGGAACAATCTGTTTTGTGATTTTAAATTATAAAACCTGGCGAGAGGCTGCCGCATGTGCGGAGTCAGTTCTCTCTACACAGCAGGGACAGGATATCCGCATTGTTCTGGTGGATAACGGTTCCGGCAATGGCAGTGAGGAGTCACTTCGGGAAGAATTTGCCGGGGAAAAAAGAGTACACGTGATCGCAAGTGAAAAAAATCTTGGGTTTGCGCGTGGCAATAATCTGGGCATCCAGTACGCAAAATCTCATTTTGAGCCGGATTTTATCGTGGCAGCAAACAGTGATATCATCTTTGAGCAGAAAGATTATTGTGAGAAATTACGTGAGATTTATGCGGAAGAACGTTTTGACATTTTAGGCGGTGATATCGTGGATGCAAGCCGCAGCAGACATTTTAATCCGGTGGCGAGAAACAGGCAGTATACATTAAACTATATGCGAAAGCAGATTGCGGTTTCCTGGGCAAAATGTAAAATGTTCCAGATGATCAAATTATTGCATTTAAAGAAAGCCATTGCTGGTCATTATGGAGTTGTTTCCGATGAAGAGGGACGTGATGTCAAAGATGGAAGCAAGAATCTTACCACGCGCGAGGAGGATGGAAAATCTGTATCTGCGGACAGCCGTGTGAATGAACGGATGAGAGATGTCCTTCTGCATGGCTGCTGTCTGGTATTTTCAAAAGATTTTTTTGGAAAGATGGACGGATTTTATGACGGGACGTTTCTCTATGCAGAGGAGGAGATCCTCTATTATCTTGCAAAGAAAAAAGGCATGACGCTATTGTATGCACCGGAGGTCGGCTGCATGCACAAGGAGGCAGTGTCCACTAATTTTGTGATGAAAGATTTTTGTGATGCGAAGATTTTTTATTTCGGGAATATCACGAAATCCTATCGGACATTTTTGAAGTTGATGAAAGAGTGACAGGGAATATGGACAGAGCAGATGTGACGGTGGTATGCTGTTATAATGATCCAAAACAGTACAGAAAGCTGACGGAGGATCTGGCAAGACAGCATTACAACTATACGCTGATAGGAATCGATAACTGCGGGAAGCAGTACAGCTCCTGTGCAAAAGCATTGAATGCGGCAACCGCACAGGTGAAAACAGAATATGTGATATATTCTCATCAGGATATAGAACTGCCGGATGCAGATATGCTGGAGAAGTTTGTAAATTATCTTTTGATGACGCAGAAGGAAGATATTCTTGGAGTGGCAGGTGCTGTGGAGGATAATGACAGACAGGCAAGAGAACATACCTGTGTGTTATCAAGAGTCCGTCATGGCAGGAAACAGGTAGTGGCAGGAGAAAGGGAGTACAGCGGCATGACTGGCTGTGAGACAGTGGATGAGTGTTTTTTTGGCGGTCATACGGAGTTCTTTTTGCAGCATCCGTTTGATGAGATAATTTGTGATAACTGGCATTTATATGGCGTGGAGCGCTGTATGTATACCCGTGCAAAAGGAAACAAAGTCTATGTATGTGATATCCCATTGATCCACACATCTACAGGAACGATTGGCAGGGAATATAATAAGGGATTTTACCGGGTGGCAAAGTGTTATGCCAAAGCTGATAAAAAAGAGGGAACAATGTCTTTGAAATGGCTTCGCACTGTGTGTGGAAGCAGCCGGACTGACCTTATGCACAGGTTATTGTTTTACTGGAAACGTGAGATATTGATACGATTGAACAGGTACTGAAAATGGGAAAAAAATCTCTTGCAAAAAATTCAATATTCAACATGGCATATAAGGGCTTTACGGCCCTTTTTCCACTGATAACGACTTCGTATGTATCGCATGTTCTGCTGCCGGCAGGCGTGGGACGTGTATCGTATGCAAATACGATCGCGGCATATTTTGTGCTGATTGCTTCTTTAGGCCTGCCAAGTTATGGTGTCAAGGCGATTGCGCAGAGCAATGTCGACAAGGAGCAGAGGAGCAGGACTTTTTTGGAATTGTTTCTTATCAATTTTGCTGCAACTGTTCTTTGCGCGATCGCATATTATTTATTTGTCAATTATTTTCCGCATTTTGCTGACCGCAAGCCGTTATTCAATGTTATGGGATTGATGCTTATCCTCAATATTTTTAACATTGACTGGTTTTATCAGGGAATGGAAGAATATGTCTATATTTCCGTGCGCAGTTTTATTGTAAAGATTGCATCGTTTGGACTGATGCTTTTTTTTGTAAAGGACGAGAGCGATTATCTGATCTATGCGCTGATCTTATGTATTGCAACGGCTGGAAATAACCTCTGGAATGCATGGAATTTAAGAAAATATATTTCTCTGGAGGAAATCTGCCACAGCAGACAGGGAAAAGCGGCAGATACAGGACTACATATAGGAAAACATATGCGTCCGGTCATGATACTTCTTGCATCATCGATTGCAACTGATATCTATACAATGCTTGATTCGGTGATGCTGGAATACTATTATGGGGAAACAAATGTAGGATATTATTCGAATGCTGTAAAGATTGTCAGAATGACGTATACGGTAGTGATTGCACTTGTAGCAGTTTTTTATCCAAGGATCAGCATGTGTTATAAACAGAAAGATTATAAGACGGGGAATGCGCTGATCAACAGAGGAACACAGATTTTGCTGCTTTTAGCACTGCCCTGTGCAGCAGGACTTTTAGCAACGGCTGAATATGTAGTGCCTCTTTTATTTGGCAGGGCATTTGATCCTGCAATCCCAACACTGAGAATTTTGAGTGTTCTGATATTGATTTTTTCAATCGCATATTTTCTGGGACATATCATCTTAACTGCGACTGGAATGGAAAAAATGATCCTGCGTGCTACGGTTACAGGGGCTGTGGTAAATGTATGTGCGAATTTTGCATTGATCCCCGTATTAAAACAGGATGGGGCGGCTATTGCATCTGTGTTATCGGAAGCAGTCGTTACGGTAATTTTGCTGGTGCATGCGAAAAAGTATTATATATTAAAATTCAGCAGACATTATATACTTACACTGACGGTCGCACTTTTAGCAATGTTAGCAGTGACTTTCGGATTGGAACAGCTGATTACGAACCGTGTATGGATGATTCTTTTTGTCATTGCAGCTGCAGGAGTGGTATACTTTGTAGTGTTGATCATATTACGCAATGAAATCGTGGAAGAACTTTGGAAAAAGGTGCGTGTTTATGCAAAACGCAGACAGGGGTGAGTCTTGTTTGTGACAGAATGGCATGATATACTTATAGCCAGAGTAATGGAGAGGTGCAGATATGAATTCAATTACAGGCATTATAATTGCTTTATTTGTGCTTAGCGCTGTGTTTTTTATATTGGGCAGCAGTTTTTGCTGTATATTTGGAACGGAAGAAACGACAGCATTTGAATATCTGTCCGGATTTGTAATATTTCTTACGGTTTTTGCATTAATAGAGATTCCAATTGAGCTATCGGGTATGGCATTTCATGTACTGGTATATGCAGAAACGGCAGTTTTTGTCATAATACTGACAGGATGTATTACATACCTTTTGAGGCAGAACAGAAAAAATAAAAAAATAATTTTTAAGAAACCGGATCAGGTGACGATAATCCTGTTTGTACTGATTTTGCTGCAGATCTTTTATGGAATGAACAATGGAAGCCGGATCAATGGTTATGATACATCTTATTATAACGGACATGCAGCAAATGCTTTGTATACAGATACTATTTACCAGTATAATGCAAGAACAGGCGAATATATCGGGCAGGAAAACTATGTGCATGATTGTTATCCGATGCTGATCGCATTTTTAGCAAGGATATTTGGAATGCATCCGCTTGTGGCGAGCAGCCGGGTACTGGCATGTGTAGAGATTCTGACCGCCAGTCTGATCGTGTATGAAATCGCAAGACGTCTTTCTGACGGCAGAAGAGACATTGCAGACTGGACAGTTGGAATTTATGGATTTATGAGTATTTTATGCTATGAGTTTGAGGAAACATCAGCATTTTATCTGTGGCAGAGAACGGCAGAATCAAAGTCAATGCTGGCTAATCTGTATCTCCCAATGGTACTTTTGGCGATGGTACTTTTAGCAAAAAAAATAGAAAGCAAAAGAAACTGGCTGATACTCTGTCTGATCGCATTTGCAGGTGTATCAATGTCTATCAGCGGTATTTTTATTATCACGGTAATGGTAGGAGCGGGATTACTGTCCATCATATTTGTACAGAAAAAATGGCGGTATCTGTTCCGGGCATTTGTGTGCATGATACCGGGGATAGTAATGGCAATGATTCGGATTTTGTAATGAAAGAGGGATGAAATGCTCGAAGAATGGTTTAATCTAAGTTATTTTCATACAACTTTTCTGGGGTTCTGGTGGAATGTTCTCTATATTGTGCCATATCTGGGATGTTTATTTTATATTATCAAAAAAAAGGACGAGGTATTAAAACAGATATTTGTATGGCCGTTTTTTATTTCACTGGTTACCATTTTTAATCCGTTTATTATGGAATGGGTGTTGAAAAAACTGGGATGGAGAGACCGCTACAGCAGATTTTACTGGATTCTTCCGGTAATGTTTCTGTGTGCATTTATGGGAGCAAAGCTGATCGTAAGGCAGAAGAAAGGTGCTGAGAGAAATATTCTGTTTCTGTTTCTGCTGTGTTTTTTGTATCTGTGCAGCGGCAGGGCAACGGCAATCGAACTTGATGATAATGTTTATAAGATAGATCAGTCAGTCATTGAGGTGTCAGACATGATCGGGAGAAATAAAGATACCAAAAATCCGGTTGTGCTTTGTGATGCGGATCTGTATTACTGGCTGCGTCAGTATGATCCGTCAGTTGTGCTTGCAGTGTCAAATAAAGTAATGGATCTGTACCAGTTTCAGTCAGCTTCCGGTATAGATCCGGAAGAACAGTATAAAAACAATAAAAGGGCATTATCCATGTTTACCAGAGGAGTGGAAATCGATCCTGAGACAGCAAATAAGCTGTTAAAAAAGAATAAAGTACAATATTTTGTCCGGAATACAGAGTATTATTCGGATTATTATATGGATCTGCTTGATCTGGTCTATGTTGATAAGGTAGACGGGTACGAATTATATCGCTGTAATAACGATTAGGAGGCTCAGAAAATTGCTTATTGTTTTTAAATTGCTTGTACTTACAGGCATCTGGTATATTTTCCCCACAGCGGTGGGATTTGTGGTGGAAAAACAAAGTGGTGCCCAAAATATAGATTTTCTGCAGTGTTATCTGAAGGGAATCATAATATTATTTGGACTGTTTTATCTGATCGCACGGATTGTGATTATGCAAAAGTTATCTTTGTCCGTACTGACAGAAATATGGTGCAAAGTTATGATACTTGTGATCATTTTGGCGCTGGCATTTATTTTTTGGAAAAGAAAAGAAATACGCTTGTCAGATATCATCAGGGAAGTGAAAAAACTGATACCAGGTATACTGGTTGTGATCATACTTACTGTATTTAGTGTGGGAGCAGTGACGGTCAGCCAGAAAGATAATACGGTAGAATCCGTGCTGACTATGTATACTTTTGATACGCTGTATCAGATCAATCCGATGACAGGAAAAGCACCGATGTTGCCGGTAGAAAAAGAATTGTTAGCACAGATGGCAGGATCTCCGTTAGATGCATATTATGCAGTCTGTTTGAAAATATGTAACCTGAATCCGGCTAAATTCATCCGGATGATCCTACCGTTTTTTATGTTTCCGATATATTATGCTGTCTATGTTCTCTGGGCAAGATTTTTATTCCCTGGGGAAAAAGCGGGGAAAAGATATCTGTTTCTTGCGATGATATGGGTATTGTATGCAATTCCGCTGGCAGCAGACAAGGCATTTTATTTCAGTGTTTTTCAAAATGAATGGAATGGAGAACCGTTGTTTTTCCTGGCTCTGCTGCCGTGGTCGATATTACAGATTTTCGGAAAGGAAAAAGAGCTGCGCAGTCTGAAAAATTATGCATCTGTGCCGGTACTGATCTGTTATGTGGCATCGGCGCTGGCAGGACAACTGATGTATGAAAAAGGATTTTTTATGATAACATTTGCATGGGTGGCAGTTATAGTTATGACAGGTATTATGAGGTGGAAAAATGGAAGCAGCATTTGAAGCACTCAGAGAGCAGTTTCGAAATTTTGGTACAGATGGAATAAGTCTGGCACTGACAGGTTTTGCAGTTCTTTTTCTTGTAGCAGAGAAAGAACGACTTGACTGGCGTATCGGACGGCTGGTAAAATATGAAATTTTGTTTTTTCTGCTTCTTGGAAATCCGTTTGGTTACAATAATATAAGCAGTTTCTGGATGCAGGAAGATTATGCGAAAATATTTATGCTGCTCATGCCGGCTGTTGTAATAGCAGTTCTCGTAACAGAGCTGATTTCAGCAGTTAAAAACTTTTTCACAAAGGTATTATGTATAGCTGGGTGTGTGTGCCTTATAGTTGTCAGCATGTATTTTCGTTTTGGCGAGGTAAAAATACAACTGTTACAGAATACATATAAGGTTTCAGAAGATATTGTGGAACTTGATACCCTGCTGCGTAGTGAAAATCCTGCAATTACGAATATGATTGCGCCAAGGGAAGTATGTGCACAGATCCGTGAATTAAATGAGTCGGTGCAGCTTTTGTATGGGGAAGATCTGATCAGACAGATGATAGATGGAAAAGATGTCTCTGAAGACGAAGAAGAAAAAGAATTTTATGAGGCCTGTGCAACCATTGTGGCGGTTCCACAGGCGGTAGATCATCAGATTGATGTTGCTGAGCGCTATGGCAGCAACTGTATTGTACTACGGATTTCAGATGATGATAAACCTAAAATGGAGGAAGCAGGGTATACATGTTTTGGAAAGACAGACAGTTATGTCGTGTATTTGAAAGATTAAAAATGCGACTGGTATAACCAATATAGTACGCACAAACTTGAGATGCGCTTGAAAGCAGCGCAGGAATGGAGAATAATATGAAAAAAAGACATCAGGCAGGAAAAAGGATCGCTGCTTGGCTTATGGTATTGAGCCTTTGCGTGACAGCAGTTCCGGCAGAGCAGGTGGTATATGCAGCCGGTGAACAAAATGAAACAGAGATTACAGAACTAACACAGAATCCTGAGGTGACAGAGAGCACGGAGGCGATGGGAGACTCTGAAAACGCAGAGGGGAACGAAGCAGGAGATAGTGGCGAAGATCAGATTTCTGAGACAACGGAAAATACCGGAACAGAAGAAAATTCTGAGATGCCGGCGGATACGGAGAGTACAGAAATTCCTGAGACGACTGAAAATACAGAGAGTACGCAGGCAACAGAAGATTCAGAGATGACTGACGATACAGAAAGTACAGAGGCACTTATCGGGGATAACGAAGCGGCAGACACGGAGAAAGAAGAAAGTGAGGATATTCTAAAGAAAGATGGAAATGTGACTCCGGGAAGTACCTATGCGGCAGCAACATCGATTGGACTGAATACAACTTATAATGCAACGACATCCAGAACATCTGTTACACATTGGTATAAATTTACGATGAGCAAAGCCGGTATGGTACAACTGAAATTTGCACATGCGAATTTATCGAGCGCAAGCAACAGTACGGCCTGGAGGATTGATTTTATTGCCGATCAGGTTGGTGGGTTAGTCACTGTAACAAGCGGAATGCAGGATACACAGAACCAGACGGCGAAAATAGGACTTGATGCCGGTACCTATTATGTACAGATTACCGGAACCGGAGTACTTACAGTCGGGTCTGCAGCTTACAGCTTCAGCGTACAGTATGAAGATACCTATTGTGAGACAGAACAAAATAATACGATTGCCACAGCAGATAATTATGACAGATTAGGTCAGACGATAACAGGAAGCATTTCCTCTGCATCGGATACCGATTATTATAAGATCACATCCACCACGAAAGGATATCTTTCATTTCAGTTACAGCACGATAAAGTGAGCGGCAGGCTTTCAACAGATATTTACAGTGTAGCAGTCTGCGATGCTGCCGGAAATACGTTGTATACAATGACAAGTAAGAAAGATGAGGAGAAATCCGAGTCGGTTAATTTTGGACTTGACGCCGGAACCTATTATCTGAAAGTATCAGGAATCCAATATATGGATGCGTCAGGTTCACTGACAGTTCAGGGAGCAAATGGAGAGACGTACAAGCTGAAGGTATCCTGGACGAATGCAGACAACTGGGAGAGCGAGAGCAATGATGATATAAATACAGCAGACACAATGACATCAGGCAAGGCAGTTTACGGAAGTCTGTATGGTGTCAGTGATTCTGATTATTATGGTTTTCAGACAACAAAAGACGGATATATCGTGATCAATCTGCAGCATTCGAAAGTTACAGGATGGCAGAATAAGGCTATTTATGCAGTTACAGTCTGTGATACTTCCGGCAATTCGATCTACGAAATGACCAGTAAAGCGGAAGATGAAGCCACGGATTCCATTAAACTGGGACTGTCAGCAGGTAAATATTATATTAAGGTGGCAGGTCAGAATGCATATTACGGCGGAAACTATGTGATCAAAACTACCTTTAAGGCGTGCAGTACCTGGGAGCACGAGAGCAATGATACTTACGATACAGCAAATACGGCTGTTTCCGGCACAACATACAGCGGAGATATCCGTACCTACAGTGATGTGGATTATTTTAAAACATCACTTTCTGCAAATGGTTATATCAATGTGAAACTGACGCATCCGGTTGTGAGCGGACAGGAAACAACAAACATGTTTGTGCTCAGCGTGATCCGCAAAGTGGATAAAGACCAGTATACAGAAGTCTACACTACGAAGATCCGTGGCGGGGACACAAGCATTTCCACGCCGAACCTTGGACTGCCGAAAGGTGAGTATTACATTAAGATCGCAGGAACCGGAAATACGACGGGAACATTATTGAGCGGAACGAGTTATCCTGTAAACTATGATGTATGTATCAAAGCAAAGACAGCAAGTGACCGGGAAGTGGAGTCGAATGATTCTGCTGCCACTGCAAATACCGTAAAGAACGGAAAAACTTATTACGGAAGCACAAGCAGTTCCTCGGACAAAGATTACTATAAGATCAAAATGTCAAAAGCAGGCTATCTGCAGATTAAGTTTGGACATAAAAACAGTCAGAGTACAGCAAGCTGTTATAATGTTGTTCTTTACAATAAGGATAACAGTGAAATTTATAAATTTACGAATACCGGGACAGAGACTTCTTATACATCCTGTAAATTAGGACTGGATGCGGGGGAATATTACGTATGCGTCAGTCAGGCTTCGACCCTTTATACCGGAGACTACACGATCTGCCTGACACAGAAAGCAGCTTCCGGCTGGGAGACAGAGAATAACGGTGACTGGGCATCCGCAGATAATATACAGGTAGGCAAAGCGGTAAAGGGTGTGATCACAGGCTATTCATCAGACGAAGACTATTATCGTTTTACACTTACAAAAGCACAGTATATCAATTTCAGTCTGGCACATGAAAAGATCAATGATGCGGGAAGAAGCTGGTATGTAACACTTTATAATGCAAATGCTAAGAGAGGTTATCAGGATTATGACCATATCTATTCTTATGCAGGAAGTACTTATACAGAATCATCTGCAGTCAAATTAAGCAGAGGAACCTATTATCTGAAAGTGCAGGCATTTGCAAAAAATGCTGTAGATAAAGAATATACCCTCTGTGTAAATAAGATTGGAAATAAAAAGACAAGCGTAACTTCCGTAAAATCGACAGCATACAATAAACTGAAAGTTTCATGGAAAGTTGTGCCGGCTGCAGCTTCCTATCAGATTTACCGCAGCACGAAAAAAGATGGAGATTACCAGAATATAAAAACCATCGACAGTGTGGGAACCAGTTCCTGGACGGATAGCAGTGTAAAAACCGGAAAAACATACTATTACAAGATCAAAGTAGTTGTTAAGACGCAGAATGGAAATCAGACCAGTGGATTTTCCAATGTAAAATCTGCAAAAGCTGTACCGGCAAAGACAACACTAAAAGCGAAAGCATCCAATGCAAAGAACGTAAAGCTGACCTGGTCAAAGGTAAAAGGCGCAAATGGCTATGAGATTTACCGCAGCAACAGAAAAGATGGAAAATACCAGAAAGTAAAAACTATATCCAAAGGCGGTACGACATCTTATAAAGATGGAAAACTGAAAAAATCAACGACTTACTATTATAAGATCCGTGCATATCGTAAAGTGGATAGAAAGAAAGTATATGGAAGTTATTCTTCCGTTGTTTCCGTAAAGACCAAAGCAAAATAAAAGTAAAAAGAGATACCCCGGTGGGATGATCATCATACATTCTGCCAGGGTATTTTTAAGATTTTATGAAAATTCTGGTAAGATATATTCAAAGGTTAGGTTTTATGATAAAATAATATAGATTATGCAAAGGTATGAATGTGAGGTACTTCATGAGGAAAAGGGAAAGATATAAACATTTGCTGAATTTATTTGCTAATTTTGTAATGCTTGTGGCTGAGACAGCAATGTTTGCATTTATATGGTATAAAATGTATGTGCCGGAATTGGAGGATAAGTTCTGGAATAGAGGAAACTGGGCAGTAATCGGAATGTATGCATTGGTATTGTTCTTTTTTATCCGTACATTTGGCGGATACCGGATCGGATACCTTAGAATTACAGATATTTGTTTGTCGCAGATCCTTGGAATTTTGTTTGCAAATATTATCGAGTATTTTCAGATTTGTATGATTGCAAATGATTATATGTCAGCATCACCGCTTCTGTTATTGACGACAGCTGAGATTGCAGTGACACTGCCTACCGTTTTTGTTGTAAGATATTTTTATGTCAGATTATATCCGCCAAGACGTATGATCGTAATATACGGGGAACATTCTCCGGAAGAACTGATTTCCAAGATTAATTCCAGAAAAGATAAGTACAATGTTTGTGCAACTGCCAGCGCCTATATGGGATATGAGGCATTGTATTCTAAAATATTAGAGTATGAAGCGGTAGTTTTATGTGATCTTCCGGCAAGTATCCGTAATAAAATTTTAAAGTTCTGTTATGATCAGAATAAAAGAACCTATATTACACCGAAGATATCGGATATTATTTTAAATGGAACGGAACGAATCCATTTGTTTGATACACCTCTTATGTTGTCAAGAAATCAGGGACTTACGATAGAGCAGAGATTTGTAAAGAGGACTATGGATATCGTGTTTGCACTGCTCGCGATTGTTATTTCATCGCCGTTTTTACTGGTCATTGCAGTTGCAATCAAACTGTATGATGGGGGACCGGTATTCTATAAGCAGGAGCGTCTGACGAGAGACCGCGAGACGTTTCAGATTATCAAGTTTCGCAGCATGAAAGTAGATTCGGAAAAACAGGGAGCACAGCTTGCCAAAAAAGATGATGACAGGATCACACCGGTTGGAAAAATAATTCGAAGAACGCATTTAGACGAGCTTCCTCAGATTTTTAATATTTTAAAGGGAGAAATGTCTTTTGTTGGTCCTAGACCGGAAAGACAGGAAATTGCTGAAAAATATGAAGAAATTGTTCCGGAATTTAGGTTCCGCCTGAAAGTAAAAGCCGGATTGACAGGGTATGCACAGGTATATGGAAAATATAATACAACACCATATGATAAATTAAAACTGGATCTGACTTATATACAGACATATTCAGCGTGGTTAGATGTGAAATTAATGCTTATGACATTTAAGATTATGTTTCAGAAAGAAAACACAGAAGGTGTAGATGAAAAGCAGACGACAGCGATCAAAAAGGAATCATAGAGATGGAACAGACAAGCGAAGTACAGATATCTGTTATTATGCCGGTTTATAATGCACGGGATTATGTGGAGCAGTGACGGAAAGTCGCGCAATAAATACAAGTCAGCTAAAATGCAGTGGAAAGTTTACCGTTTTATAGGAAAGAACCGGCTAAATGCATTGCGTTATATGGTACATTACACATTAAATAGTGTCAAAAAATATACAAGAGGGTAAGGAAAATGAAAAAAAGGATTTTAGCAGTAATCATGGCAGTCTGCGTGAGTATGACAGCACTGCCTGCAGATGTAAGTGCAGCAGAAGACAGTGCAGTTCAGACAGAAAGCACGCAGAAAACATCACCGGCAGAGAAATCAGCCCAGACAGAAAACGCTGGGAATGCAGCAGAAGAACTGACCGGAACGGAGATGACAGAGACAGAAGAAACGACCGAGACGGTAACAATCGAAACAGAGACGATTGAGACAGAAGAGCCGGCAGAGACAGAAACCTCGGAAACAGAGAAACCGGCAGAGACAGAAACTTCGGAAACAGAGAAACCGGCAGAGACAGAAACAATCGAAACAGAAACTACGGAAACAGAGAGCACCGAGACGGAGACAGCTGAAACGGAGACAGAGGAGTCAACCGAAACGGAAACAACTGAAACAGAGACAGAAGAGCCGACCGAAACGGAGACTGCGGAGACAGAGACTGTCCAGGCAGCAGAACTTAACTACATGATGGTAGAGTCACCGTACGTTGAGACACCGGGAACGCAGAATGTGGTCTTAAGTCTTGGAACAGGCGATGAGCAGCTTTCGGATATCGTCTTAAATTATAAGAATCTGACCACCGGAAAAGCATATCAGACAAAAACTGCAGGAATAGAAGAGGATATGATCCGGTTTACCATGGATTTTTCAGAAAATGGACAGGCAGGAGAGTATCAGATCACTTCCGTGCAGTTTACACAGGAGAAAACAAAACAGGAAATTCTGCTATCAGACCTTGGCATGGATGTAAGATTTGGTGTCAATGAACAGGCAGAGACGAACCCGGATCAGGTACTTTATGATGAAGATGCCTATGCGGATGTGGATGCTGATGTTGTTACTATGAGCGCAGATGGAGAAGTTATTTCCGAAAACACTGTGGAAAATGTGCTGGAGCAGGGAATCTCAGATGCTGTCGCCAGTGTTGCGGATAACTTAAAAGGTGCGAACAGTAATGTGAAAGTCGTACTCGATCCGGGACATGATGGCACCCATGCAGGAGCATCCGGTTTTGGAGTACAGGAAGCGGATCTGACACTTAAGATCGCCACATACTGTAAAGAAGAATTATCTACCTATAATGGTATTACTGTTTATATGACAAGAGAGAGTGCAAGCTGTCCGGCAGGCGGCGGAGATAATATTGCATGTCTGGATGCCCGTGCAAACCTTGCAAAGAATGTGGGGGCAAATGTGTTAGTAAGTTTCCATTTAAATACTGCAAACGGAACAGCGAGAGGTGTGGAAGTTTATTATCCGAACAGCAACTATAATGCACAGGTAGGAAGCAATGGACAGGCACTTGCAAAGAAAATATGCGATAAATTGGCAGCACTTGGATTGAATTATCGTGGAACTTTGATTAGAAATGCATCTTATGATAAATATCCGGACGGCTCTGCCGCAGATTATTATGGCCTGATCCGCCGTTGTAAAAACAATGGTATTCCGGGACTGATCATCGAGCATGCATTTTTAGACAATGCAAATGACTACTATACATATTTAAGCTCTGATGATAAATTAAAGGCACTTGGTGTTGCAGATGCTACTGCGATCGCAGAATATTTCGGTCTGACAAAAGGTGCTCAGACAGTTACCTGTACCTATACGCAGTCAAGAGCGGATGGAAGTCTGAAAATCAAATGGAGCGGACTTGATAATGTTGATTATTATGAGATCTGGCGTGATACTAAAGATGCCTATGATTATGAAAAGATCGATGAAGTATCTGATGCGACATCTTTTATCGATGATACCGTAGAATTGGGAACAAGATATTACTATTTGGTTCGTCCGGTATTTAATGACGGAACTACGGGAGAATACTCCAAATCCATCTCTGGTGTGGCATTAGCAAAGACAAACTTTACGAAAATCGAGGCAAAGAGCGGAAAGAAGGTCGCTTTAACCTGGAAAAAAGTTTCACAGGCAGAAGGATATCTCATTTATCGCAAAGACAGTGAGGATGGAAAGTATAATCAGATCGGTAAAGTGACTTCAGGAAAGACTCTGACATACACAGATACTGTGAAATCCAATAACAAAACATATACTTATAAAATACAGGCGTATAACACAAATAATGGTAAACAGGGTGTCGGTGCATATTCCTCCACGAAATCAGCAAAGACACTTGCAAAAGCAAAAATTACAGGCATCACGTCCTCAAATGAGGAAGTATTAAAAATTTCCTGGAATAAGGTAAGCGGTGCAAAGGGATATATCATTTCCCGCAGCACAAAGAAAGATAGTGGTTATAGTGAAATAGATACAGTATCAGGAGAAAAGACAACATCCTACACAGATGATACTGTAAAAGCAGGAAAGACCTATTACTATAAGGTCGAAGCATATAATGTCAACAGCGGTACAAAAGGATACGGCGGTGCATCAGACGCGGTGGCAGGAAAAACTGCAAAACGTACAAAGATCACATCAATCGTTTCCACAAATGAAAAAACACTGACGATCAAGTGGAATAAGATCACAGGAGCTTATGGTTATCGTATCAAACGAAGTACCGATGAAGATGGTACTTACAAAGTTGTTAAGACGATTAAATCCGGAAACACGACCAGCTACAAAGACACCAGTGTAAAAGCAGGAAAGACCTATTATTACACGGTTGAAACGATGGTAAAGACAGGAGACAATATCTGTTATAGCGGTGATTCAGCGTCCATGGAAGGAAGAACAGCGAAAAAAGCGAAGATCAAGTATGCTGTTTCAAATGGAAGTAATCAGATTGAAGTAAACTGGGGAGCAGTGAGAGGTGCCTACGGCTACCGGATCAAACGCAGTACGTCAAAGAATGGTACTTATAAAGTGGTTGCCACTTTAAAAGGAAAAAATAATACGACCTATCAGGATAAAAAGTTAAAAACTGCAAAGACCTACTATTATAAGGTAGAGACGATCAACAAGGTAAATGGCAAAAAAGGATACAGCGGTAATTCGGCAGCTGTGTCGGCAAAGACTTTGAAAACTACATCCATTACAGCAGTAAAGGCAACCGGAAGTACTTCCGTAAGACTGGAATGGAAAGCTGTGGATGGGGCATCCGGTTATCAGATTTACCGGAGTACGTCAAAAGACAGTGGTTATAAAAAGGTCGGACAGGTCAAAGGTAAAAATACGAAAAAATATGAGGATAAAACATTAGAAGCCGGAAAAACTTACTATTATCAGGTTCGTGCATATAAGAGCAACAGTGCTAAAAACGGTGTGGCATCTTTCTCAAAAGCACAGAAGGCATGGACGATCAAACAGGTGGTATTCTCCCAGATCACAAGTGACAGCAAAAATCAGGTCACACTTGGCTGGAAGAAAGTTTCAAAAGCACAGGGGTATGATATTTACCGGAGCGACGAGTCAAACAGTGGATTTGAAAAGATCGCTTCAATTTCATCCGGATCTACACTGACTTACACGGATAAGGGCGTAAAGAGCGGCAATACGTATTACTATAAAATTGCAGCAACTTATAAGATCAAAGGCAGTGCAGGCAGAGGAAGTTATAGTAAGGTAACAGAGGTTGCAGTCTTAAAACAGGGAAGTATTTCTTCTATCACACTCGGAGATAATAATGTATTAAATATCTCATGGAACAGTGTTGCAAATGCAAGTGGCTATGAACTTGCCGGTGCGGTCAGCGAAAAAGGAACTTATACCACATTACAGACTTCTGGTGCAACATCCTTTACACACAGTAATCTGGTACAGGGAACGACATATTACTATAAAGTAAGAGCATACAAAGATTTAAGCAACGGAATCCGTATGTACGGACCATGGTCAGCGGTAAAAGCAAAAGCTGCAGCGCATGAGATCATGGGTACAAGCAGTGTGACAGTCGACCAGATGGTATCTTACTATAATAAACGTTATACCTTCCCGGCAGATACTTACCGTGATAAGGGAGCAGATTCTGCGGAGGCATTCTTTAAGATCTTAAAAGAAGAGGCAGAAGCCGAGGGTGTAAGAGCAGATGTATTGTTTGCGCAGGTTATGTTAGAGACCGGAGGATTAAAATTCGGCGGTGATGTGCAGCCGAGTCAGTGTAACTTTGGAGGACTCGGTGCAGTCGGTGGCGGTGCAGCAGGTGAGACTTTTGCAGATGTAAGAACCGGACTCCGTGCGCAGGTACAGCACTTAAAAGCATACGCAAGTACAGATGGATTAAACAATGCATGTGTGGATAAGCGTTTCCAGTATGTATCGCGTGGAACAGCCAGATACGTGGAGTGGCTTGCGATTCCGCAGAATCCATATGGAAAAGGCTGGGCAGCAGATGCGGATTATGGTACGAAGCTGCTTCGGATCATGGATAGTTTATAAACGAAAAAGTATGGTGATATAAATGATAGAACAGAATTATTCCGTTTTAATGTCTGTATATAGAAAAGAAAAAGCTGAGTATTTGCAAAAAAGCATTGACAGCATGCTCTCCCAGACAGTACCACCGCAGGATTTCGTGATTGTATGTGATGGATTGCTGGGGGATGAATTAAATCAGGTACTCCAAAAAAAAAAGCAGGAGTATCCGGAATGTTTTCAGATAGTTCAACTGCCTGAAAACCGAGGACTGGGAGAAGCACTCAAAGAAGGACTGGTTTATTGTAAAAATGAACTGGTTGCACGAATGGACAGCGATGATATCAGTGTTCCAGAGCGTTGTGAATGGCAGTTAAAAGCTTTTGCCCAAAATAATGTATCGATTATCAGTGGAGCTGTGCAGGAATTTATGGATGATACAGCACAGGCAGGTACTGTCAGATATGTTCCGGAATCATCAGAAAAGATAGCGGTATATGCAAAAAAAAGGAATCCTTTCAATCATCCGGCAGTGATGTTTAAAAAAAGTGATGTTATAAAAGCTGGAAGTTATATGGATTTTCATGGATTTGAGGATTACTATCTATGGCTCCGTATGCTCTCAGGCGGGATGAAGGGATATAATCTATCTGAAGTGCTAGTGTACATGAGAGTCGGTAATGGCATGTATGCGAGGCGCGGAGGAGTTTCATACTTGAAAGATATGGCAGAGTTTCGGAAAATCATGTTAAATAGCGGATACATTAATTTACTGGAATTTCTGACATCTGTCATAGCCCGTGGAATTGTAATCCTGATGCCTGCGAATCTGAGAAAAACAGTATATTCGGTCTTTCTCAGAAAGTAATCCTTGGCTTAAAGACAGAGATTTCGCTTTTAAAAATATAATCCCTGGTTTTGCCTGTGAATTTCAGGAAAAACAGGGGATATCCATTTTCAATATAAAATCCCACAAAAAATCAAGTGTTTAACGGACAAAAGAAAATCTATTCCATTGTTCAACATTGTCATGCCGGTACTGCTTTTTCTGATGCTGCAGTATGAGAGCTTCCATACCATTTTTTCAGACCCTGAAAGCATGTCAAAAAGACTGAAAAACTGTATCAGTGGAAGGATTCCAAAAGTTGATGCAGTCCGCGACCTTCTCTCCAGAATAAACCCGGATGAAATACGCAGCATACATGAAGAAATGATTGATATCATAAAACGTAACCGGATATTCCGGAATGGAACGATAAGCGGTCAGCTTAAGGCAGAGTTGACGATATGCCGGACGTTTTGTCCGGAACCATAGCCTGACGCCTTCTTTTGCATACGATAGTATGCCAGAGATACCTTTAGCTAACCGGTAATAGCAGAAATATACTTTTTTCTTTACAGGGTCTGCTTTTTGTATAATTGAAACCTTAAGGGCATTTGTTTCTGACTTCATAGATATATGTGCAAGAAAAGCCATGCATAAGGTGATATAAAAATTTAACGTATTGATGGCAGACAGCTTTCGTACTCGAAAGTTTTCAAACTGAAACATCTGTTTTTTTGCAGCGGAAATATTCCTCTATTTTCCATCTCGAAAAGTACTGCTTTGCAACAGCGATTACATCTTCTTTTGATTTAATATCTTTATTGGTTGCAAGCATCATTGGATGTTCGGTTAAACCATAGACGAGCACCAGGTCAATATCTTTTTTAGAAGCGGTTATCTGAACTTTTACATGAGACAGATATGCTTCATGGGATGATTGTTGCCAGTAAGAACACAGGCTTCTGTTACGTGATAGCCTTTTTCATAAACGGTTTTAGTATTAGTGCTTTTAGAACCATCACGAACAAGTCCAAGTGCCTCGAACCTGCGGCCTTCCGGTTTTATCACATTACTATCATCGATATGGATAATGGGATTGCTGGAAACCATTGTACGAACAAAGGTCAGATATGACTTTTGAGCATCTTTCGGAATTCCTTTGTTGAGATGTCTTGTAAGACGCTCCACAGAATTAACTTTTTTAGAATTCTCATGAAGCTGGTCAACAATGTCTGTCAGAAGACAGCTTTGAGAGGCAAGCATGCCGTAGGTCATATCAGCGGTAAACTTTCTTTCTGGTTTGGAAAGATGTTTTGAAATTTTTTTGGAAAAAGTTAAAATTTCCCGTTTCAAAGTATAAGTATTTGTTGTAGAATTAAGCATAAGGAGTCCTCCTGTTTTTTTGTTTAGTATTATTTTGATTTGACACATTAATTTTACTACAAAACAGGAAAGGATTCCTTATAATTTGGGCATTTTTTGAAAGTTGTTTATGACGATGATTATGAAAACGGGGCTTTGTGGATAAAAGTACGGAAACTCAAGAGAGAGTAGAATAAATTGACGTGAAATAGCTTGTATGATATAATTGTGCAGTCTTTTGGAATACATGGAATAGATAAAAAGGAGTTAGAAAATGAATTGGAGAATCAATGAGAGTGGTGTATCAGCGACAATTGAAAATATTGAATGGGAAAGAATACACTTGATTCTTACAGTAAGGCTGCATATTGACGGGCAGAAAACGTATGATATAGATAAGATGGAATTTTATGCGGTAAATAATTTTGGGGGATGTGGAGTTAAGTTCGATGTACGCAGGAAAGAAGATATCATCAAACTTCATGTTAATGTAACAAATAATGGTGACCTACGTTGTATTCCGAGGGGAACATATCGTATTTTTGTATGTGAAAAAGATTGTGTTCTGGCAGAGTGTGAAACCAGTCCTGATATTGCAGATCAATTAG
Source organism: Roseburia sp. AM23-20 (assembly GCF_003470905.1). Taxonomy (NCBI): domain Bacteria; kingdom Bacillati; phylum Bacillota; class Clostridia; order Lachnospirales; family Lachnospiraceae; genus Roseburia; species Roseburia sp. AM23-20. The sequence goes on along the minus strand of NZ_QRHS01000005.1, from coordinate 73,242 downwards.
AAGCAATGTCCAGAAACTTTTTGTACGGTGAAAGGGGAAAATCTTACAATGTTACATTTTATATAGAAGATGGAACGGATACACTGCCATTCCGTATGCATTGTATCGCATTAGGGGCAGTAGGGGTTACATTTCCACAGAATCCAAGCTTCCTCAAAAAAATAAATTTGATAAAAGCATTGAAAGACTGCTATTTATCTAGCAGATCTGTTTTAAGAAGAGTATATAAATGGTATTCATTTTTGTATAAAAGCAGACGAAAAAATACAGTCCTTTTTATGACAGAACAGAATCAGAAAATTGCATCAAATTTAAAAGCAGTTTCAGACAGAATGGTTGACAGACAGCTGGATCAGCAATATCGGTTATTGTATTCTGCACGTCCTGCAGCGGCAGAGCCGCAAAGTAAAAAAAGCTGGATTGGTCTTATGAAATTACTAGCACAGAGCGGCACTATTTTTATTGACGATCATGCACCGGTACTGGATTGGCTAAAACTGGATGATGATACAACGCTGATTCAATTATGGCATGCAGGAGCAGGGTTTAAATCATCAGGCTACAGTCGCTGGGGACATGAAGGATGTCCTTCACCGCAGTCCTGTCACAGACAATATAAGTACGGAATTGCTGGCTCAAAAAATATCGCACCGTTTTTTTCGGAAGTATGGGGAATTAATGATGAGCAAGTATTGCCAACAGGAATGCCCCGTATGGATGAGTATTTGGATGAGCAGCATAGGAATGAAAAAATAAAAGAATTGTATGAGCAGTTTCCAATGTGCAGAGGTAAAAAAGTCATACTTTTTGCACCTACCTACCGTGGAAGAAATAAAAAAACAGCATATTATCCGTATGAATTGATCGATTTTGAAAAGTTATATCAGATCTGTGGAGATGAATATGTAGTTTTATTTAAAATGCATCCATGGGTAAATAAAGATATTGTGATTGAAAAAAAATATGCGGATAAATTCTTGGATGTAAAAAAATACCCGAATATTAATGATCTGTTCTATATTGTTGATTTATTAATTACAGATTATTCGTCGAATATTTTTGAATATTCACTCATGAGAAAACCGATGCTGTTTTTTGCATTCGACAAGATTCAGTATTCTTTTTCCAGAGGATTTCATAGAGATTATGAAGAATCTGCACCGGGTAAGGTATGTTATTCATTTGAGGAGGTGCTTTCTGCAATTACAGATAAGGACTTTGAATATGAAAAAGTTGAACAATATATCACACATCATTTTGATTATATAGACAGCGGTGCATCGGATCGTGTGATAGATTGGATTTTACTTGGAAAGATGCCTGAGAATATCAGTAATGCGATTAAGAAAAAACAGGAAGAAATACAGCGTATGCATGAGCTTGATTTTGCTACAGGTATGTTGGTACAACAGGATGACTAAGCTACTGTTCACACACTGTGTGAGCAGTAGCAATTACAGCCCCATGCATCTTCGATGCATGGGGCTGTAATCTGGCATAATATAGTCTTTGGCGCACAGTTTGACAGCAAGTGTCAAACTTGCGAGTGAACAGTAACATGACTAATACAGATACAAAAGGTATAGACAGACGCAAAATTGACGGAAAAATTGGTGTATGCTATAATTCATGGTAAGAGAATATGCGCAAAGCGTGCATTCTATTATCTATGGTAATAAGGTTGCATTAGTCGTAATGGAGAGTGAATGCAATGGAAAATGGATTAAAAGAATTGCAGCAACGTTTAGTTGAAATGCTGTCGTCTTTTCAGAAATTTACACAACAGAATGGAATGATTTTTTTTCTGGTAGGCGGAAGTGCGTTAGGTGCAGTCAGACATCAGGGATTTATACCATGGGACGACGACGTGGATATTGCAATGATGCGGGAAGATTTCGAAAAAATGGAATACCTGATGAGTCTGCAGCATGACCGGCTGGGTGAATTTATATATTCACCGGTCGAGAAGCATATGATACCGGATGCGCCAATTGGTTATTTATATGATACCTTGCATGCAGATGCCGGATATGAAAATACGGCAAAAATAGACATACATCCGATTGATGGTGTTCCAAAATCGGGAGTATTAAAGAAGGTTCAGAAGTGGACATCACTTATTTATTATTTGTCAGAATATCGTCTTCCAGTTAAAAATAAAGGAAAAGCAATCCGGAATATTTCAAAGGTAATTCTTAAAATAACCCCCGGTTTTATATTCCGGTTTTATATGAGAGTGTGTAAAAAGATCATGACATCATGGAGAACTTCGGATAGTGAGTATATCTGTAGCTTATTTGGGGTTGCCGGGTATGAGAGGGAAGTGATGCCGAAAAGTTATCTGCTTCCATTAAAAGAGGCTGATTTTGAGAATAAAGTTTTTATGATACCGGGAAATTATGATCCGTATTTGAAAAGGCTGTATGGAGATTATAAGAAAATGCCTCCTGAGATGGAGCAGCATCCCAGACATAAGATACATGAGCTATATAAAAAATAACCGGGTGGTGTAAAGAAAATCGTGCAGGCAATCAAAAAAAAGTTAAAACGAATAATAAAGTTATTTATAACATATAAAATCGAAAATGATACCAGAGTATATCAGTTAAAGTACACACCGTTTACTGTTAAAAAATCATTAATAAAAAAAACATTTCAACAATATGGTAATACTTCCATAAACACAAAAAAGATTATATTTGATAATTATATGGGACATGGATACGGATGCAATTGTAAGTATGTGACGGAAGAATTAATACGTCGCGGAACGGATTTTGATTTAGTTTGGATTGTGAAAGATGCAAATGCACATAAAGGGGAATTTCCCCCCAAGGTGAGGCTGGTTGAATATGGATCTAAAGAAGCTATGTTTGAATATTATACAGCGGCTGTATGGGTATGTAATTATCATTTGATTCATTATTGGAATCAGGGACTGGTAAAAAGATTTGGACAGTATTATATTCAGATGTGGCATGGATCATTTGGAATAAAAAAGATCGAAAAAAACTGTGATTGTTTAACCAATAGTCAAAGTTGGACATATCTTGCCAAAAAAAATTCGCAGAATACCGATTTTTGGATTTCGAATAGTTTTTTCGAAGATGAAGTATATCAGAATGCTTTTTGGTCGGTAAAAAATATTTTGAAATTAGGTCATCCCAGAAATGATATCTTTTTTAAGGATGGACAGGATCTTGTGGAGAAAAAAGTGCGCAAGAGTTTATCAATTGATGGAAAAGATAAAATTTTGCTATATGTGCCGACTTTCCGAGAAAAGCTTGATTTTCCTAATTATAAACTGGATATTGAAAAATTAAAAAAAGCTTTGGAAAAGAAAACAGACCAATCCTGGAAAATTGTTGTAAGACTGCATCCAAGGATGCAGAATTCGTTGGAAAAGGTTTGTATAGATGAAAAAAAACAGATTGTGAAAGCAGATGCTTATCCTGATATTCAGGAGTTATTAGCAGCAGCACAAGTGGTGATCACAGATTACTCCAGTTGTATTTTTGATTTTTTATTAACAGTAAGACCTGGCTTTTTATTTGTGCCTGATTTAGAACATTATGATCAGGAACGAGGGTTTTATTATAAATTGGAAGAAACTCCTTTTCCAATCGCACATACAAATGAAGAACTTATTCATAATATAGAAAATTTTAATCAGGAAAAATATAGCATGCAGGTGGAAGATTTCTTAAAGAAAAAAGGATCGGTGGAAGATGGAGAAGCATCTGTACGTGTATGCAACTTAATAGAAAGTATAGTGTCAGAAAAGGAAATTAGAGGATGAGTATTAATAAGAAACATGTGAAGACATTTTGGAATCGTCGATTTCTGTTATATGAGCTGGTAAAAAAGGGAATTAAATTAAAATATCGTCGTTCGTATCTTGGTATTTTATGGTCTATGTTAGAACCGATATTAACCACAATTGTATTAACAATTGTATTTGGAACGTTGTTTGGAAATAATGATAAGGAATTTCCATTATATATCTTATGTGGAAGGCTGGTATATTCTTTTTTTGCAACGGGAACTAAAACAGCATCCAAATCTATCAGGTTAAATGCAGCGATGATAAAAAAGGTATACATTCCGAAATATTTATATCCGCTATCCTGTGTATTATATAATTATGTGATTTTTGCTATTTCGTTAATTGTAATGGTTCCGTTGGCGGTATATTGTAATGTAACTGTGACATGGCATATCATTGAGGCAATTATCCCACTGTTACTTCTTTTTATTTTAACATTTGGAGTTGGAATGATATTGACAACGATCAATGTATTCTTTCGGGATATGGAATATATATGGGAAGTGCTTTTAATGCTTATTATGTATTCAAGTGCAATTTTTTATTATCCGGAACGTTTAATGAACAGCGGGTATGCGTGGATTTTAAAATGGAATCCGTTGTATTGTATGATCCAGAGTTTTCGTAATGCAATGTTTGGGGAAGCTATGGACATGGGGTTGACGGCATATGCAGCAGTATGTTCTATTGTAGTGTTGATTTTAGGTGTGATTTGTTTTTATAAAAAACAGGATGATTTTATTTTGCAGATATAGAGGTTAAGATGGCAAAGGAATTATTACGTGTAGAACACATAGGAATGAAATTTAATCTAAGTAAAGAACGAGTGAATGATTTTCGTGAATATGTAATAAGAATGCTCAAAGGTAAAAAGTTAGAGAAGGATGAGTTTTGGGCACTTAAAGATATTAATTTTAGTATTCATGAAGGAGAACGAATAGGAATTCTTGGACTAAATGGAGCAGGAAAAAGTACGTTACTCAAAGTGGTTGCAGGAGTATTTAAACCCACAGAGGGCAGAGTAATAAGAAATGGAAAAATAGTACCATTATTAGAGCTTGGAGCAGGATTTGATAAGAACTATACAGGCCGGGAAAATATATTTTTATATGGAGCAGTGCTTGGATATGGTCGTCAATACATGGAAGAAAAATATGATCAGATTGTAGAGTTTTCCGGATTAGAGGATTTTATGGATGTACCTATTAAAAACTATTCATCAGGTATGAAATCAAAGTTGGGATTTGCAATCGCAACGATAGCTGAACCGGAAATTTTAATTTTAGATGAAGTACTTTCTGTAGGAGATGGTAAGTTCAGAAAGAAGAGTGAAAAGAAAATCCTTGATATGATGCAGGATGGTACGGCGGTTTTATTTGTGTCACATTCACTTGCACAGGTAAAACGTATCTGCAATAAAGCTATGATCCTTGAAGGGGGAAAAATGATTGCTTTTGGGGATGTAGATGAAGTGGCACAGGTTTATGCAGAAATGACGGGTGAACTGGATGAGTTAACAGTGGGTCAGAAAAATCTTGTGAAAAAAAAGAATAAAAAAAAGAAAACAGAAAAAATCAAACAGGAAGATAAAAGGGAGGTTATGGAAGAATCATGAATATAGCGATTGTTTTTGCTGGTGGAAGCGGAGTCAGAATGGGAGCCGGTGTCCCGAAACAGTTTTTGGAAATAAATGGGAAACCGATTATTGTTCATACACTTCAACTTTTTCAGTGCCATGATATGATTGATAAAATATATATTTCAGTACTTGCTGATTATATCCCTTATATGAAAGAATTGGTAGATGAATACCGTTTGAATAAGGTGGCAGATGTTATTCCAGGTGGAGAGACTGCACAGGATTCGATTTATAATGCGTTAAAAAAAGCAGAAAGTGAAAATGCAGAGGATTCTATCGTACTATTGCATGATGGTGTACGCCCATTTGTATCTTATGAAGTGATCAGTAATAATATTCGCTCTGTACAGGAAAAAGGCAATGCAATTACCTGTACTCCTTGTTTTGAAACAATCATGATCAGTAAGGATGGGAGTCACGTCGACTCTGTTCCATATCGTAAGGAAACGTTTGCAGCGCAGGCACCACAGAGCTTTTACTTAAAAGATATTATTGCTGCACATGATGCAGTTAGAAGTACACCTACAAAATATGAAAATATGGTTGATGCGTGTACGATTATTCGCAGCCAGGGGATTGAAGCACATATGGTGGAAGGAAACAGAGGCAATATTAAAGTTACGACACCGGAAGATGTGTATACGTTTCGTGCATTGTTACAGTACAAAGAGAATGAACAGGCATTTGGACTGGGTATTACAAATCGTATAGGAAATGGAAGAAAGCCTTTATAGAAAAGGTAAGTATAAACATATGGAGAATGGAGAAGTTGAAATGAACGAGTGCATGGAAAATGAAATTATGCAGCAAGATCTGGAGATGCTTGTAGATAGTGATCTGCCAATTACAGCATTAGAGGGTAAGTCGGTACTTGTGACAGGTGCGACAGGATTGATTGGTTCGCAGATGGTATATTTGCTTGCATGTTATAACCGAATGCGTAACCTTCAGATTCATATTATTGCTATGGTGCGTAATGAAGAAAAAGGGAAAAAGATGTTTTCGCATCTGATTGGGCGTGGGGATGTTGAATTGCTTGTTGGTGATATAAATAGACCAGTGGTATATTCGGATTCTGTAGATTACATTATACACGGAGCCAGTGCAACCAGTTCAAAATATTTTGTGTCTAATCCTGTTGAAACAATTTATACGGCATTGGATGGAACGTCAAATATCTTAAAGTTTGCTACAGAAAAAAAGATAAATGGGATGGTGTATCTGTCATCTTTGGAGGTATATGGAACACCGGAGAAAGATGCAGATCTGATTACAGAAAATGATTATGGATATATTGAACCGCTCAGTGTAAGAAGCAGCTATTCCGAAGGAAAACGTATGGTAGAGTGTTTGTGTGCATCTTATGCACACGAATATAGTGTACCGGTTAAGATTGCCAGACTTTCTCAGACCTTTGGACCGGGAGTTGCATACGAAGATGGAAGGGTGTTTGCGGAATTTGCACGCTGTGCATTGGAACAGCGGGATATTGTACTGCATACGCAGGGACATACGGTAAGAAGTTATTGTTACACAAAAGATGCACTTTCTGCATTATTATACATTTTAATTTCCGGTAAAGCAGGGGAAGCATATAATGTTACGAATATGGATACTGCGGTGTCGATTAAGGAAATGGCAGAATTGGTCTGTGAGACAATTGGAAGTGGAAAAATCAAAACTGTGATCGATATTCCTGAGGATTTAGCCTCTTTCGGATATAATCCGGAAATGATAATCCGATTGGATAGTAAAAAATTAATGCAGCTTGGCTGGAAAGCAACAATTGGATTAGAAGAGATGTTTGAGCGTTTGATAAAGGGAATGAAGAAATAATTTGAAAGGAGATCTACAATATGAAATTTGGTGTAGTGATTCACAAACCGACAATGAATTTGGGGGATGATATTCAGACCTATGCAGCAGCTAAATTATTGCCTCATGTTGATTATCAGATAGATAGAGAATATATTAGTGATTTTAAAAGTGAAAATGATGAACCGGTAGCTGTTATCATGAATGCATGGTGGATGTGGAAAAAATGGAACTGGCCGCCTGCAGACTGTATTATCCCCAAATTACTGAGCATGCATATTAATAATTATGGGGTTGCAAGAAAATCATCTCCAATTTATGCCGAATGGGCGCAGGGATGTGGAGGAGAGTTTTTTAAGAAGTATGGTCCGGTGGGATGCAGAGATATGGCATCGCTTGATTTTTTTAAAGAACAGGGTATAGATTGCTATTTTAGCGGGTGTCTTACATTAACAATTCCGAAACAGGAGAAAACGGAAGATGCGGGAACATATGTCTGTTTGGTTGATTTAAACGATAAGATCAGAGCGAAAGCAATGGAATATCTGAAAGATACAGGACTAGAAATTCGGGTTATAAGTCATAATTGTGATTATAGAAAATCGAACGCAACATTTGAAGAGAGAATGGCAAAAGCAGAGGAGATACTTACTTTATATCAAAATGCTAAATTTGTTATTACGCGAAGGCTGCATGTAACATTGCCTTGTCTTGCACTAGAGACCCCCGTTTTGTCAATCGTTGATCTCAAGGATGCGGAAGGAAATGGGACACGCTGGGGATGTTATATGGATACGGTTCGTTGTATTGATAATGAAGATTTCTTATCTGGTAATTTTGAGTATGATTTCAATAATCCGCCAGAAAATAAAAAAGGATATCTTGCTTTACGCGAAAAGCTGATTCAGGATGTACAGGATTTTGTTGCCGAGTATGAGAATTGTGATCTGCCATTAGAACAGGTGCGGAAGACTACCTATACACCGTTGGAGCGTTTAGAGTGGCAGAATAACATGAAAACAGAAGTGTTAGAGAAGTGGTTAAAGAAAAGCAGAAAACTTCTGGATGATAAAAAATTATTTGAAAAAAAATATAAGGATACATTAAAAAACCTGAGAAAGTACAAAAAATATGTAGATGAATTACAAAGTCAGGGAATTATTAGTGAAATTAAGCTTCCTGATGTGGAGGATACACCGAAATCAGAGCAGCAATTGCAGCGAGATGCTTTCAAAAATAAAATTTGGAAGAAAATTAAAAAAATGTTTTGATTATAAAAAGCAGATGGTTTATTTGAAAGATTCAAATGCCATCTGCTTTTGTTATGATAGTGTAGTTGTATTATAAAAATTGGTTATTTGATCTTGATGGATACAATCTTACTATCTAGTCCATAAACTGTAGTTTTTCCTATTGTAGTGTATGGAACAATTTTATAGTAATAAGTAGACTTCCTCTTTAATTTAGAATCTTTATAGGTAATGGTTTTATTCTTTTTTATCGTAGAAATTTTTGTATAGCTGCCATTTTTGGAGGCTGAACGATAAACAACATAGCCGGAAGCTGATGAAAGTTTTTTCCAATTTAATGTAGCTGTTTTTGCTGACTTTGATTTTCCGGAAAGTGATTTTACAGTTAATGTTTTAACATAACTGGAATTAACTTTTACATTATTATAAGTATTCTTTTTGAAAGTATTCGGATAAACAGTCCCCTTTACTTTGGAAGAAAGAATAATCGCCCTACTACAGGAAGAGATTGTATTGCTGCTAAGAATAAGTTTACCTGAGTCAGCACGGATACCATCAATTTTTTTTGAATTGCCTGTTATGATATTTTTCTTCAACGTAATTGCGTAGGAGGTAGAGGCAGGGTTGCAATAAATAGGGTAAGCCTTGCATTTTTTTATTGTATTTCCACTGATCGTCATTTTGCACTTTACAGAGTTGATCGCAATTCCTTTATCTTTTCCAGAGGTAATGGTATTGTCGGATATTGTACCTGTTTTGCTTTTGGTAAAGATAAAAATACCTGTATTGGCAGGTTTGCTGATTGAGTTGCCAGAGATAGTTCTTGCAGTACTCTTTTCGGCACAGATGCCATACTTACCAGGTGAGGTAATTTGATTATTCGCAATGGTAGAAACTTTGCTGTTGTTATATACATGTACACCAGTAATAGCAGGTGATTGTATCGTATTGGCTTTTATGGTTTTGGCAGTAGCACAATCGATAAATACACCATGTTTTCCAGAAGCATTAATGGTATTACTGGAAAGTTTATTTACTGTACATTTGTTATGCAAAAATACACTGTTTGTTTTTGCAGAAGAAAGCGTATTTTTACTTATTTCAGTGACTGTGCTTCCGTCAATGTTAATGTTGACATTTCCGGCAGAAATATTGTTGTCTGTGATTAAGTCAACATTAGAATTATTATAAATAAATATTCCGTTGATACCAGGCTTGTTAACCGTATTTGAAGAAATATTCGTAGCACTGGCATTTTCTATCATAATAGCATTGTTAGTTGGTGTAGTTACTGTATTCCCTGAAATGGATTTTGCAGAGGATTTTTCAAATATATGTATGCCGGAAAGGGGCTTATTGATTGTATTATTGTCAATGATTCCATTGGTAGAGGATTCGCGTAACTGTATGCCATAGAAGGTATTTTTAGGCTTTGAAACCTGAGAATAAGTTATTGTATTTCCAGTTATTGTTGAGTTCCTGGCGTCTTGCAGACGGATTCCATGTCCATCCGTATTGATCGTATTATCGGAGATGGTTATGCCGCTGATAAAATAATTACCTGCAGGAATTGTATCTCCAGAGCCGGTAGTGGCAGAACCTAGATTTAAACCACTGACAAAAATAGCGGCATTTTCGTAATCTTCATAAGGGTCATTACCTGAAGCTGCAATTGTATTATTGCTGATAACCATTTTTTGATTGTTCACAGGAGTTTGATATGTAACCGGGGTTGATGATGGAATATGTCCTTCTTTTACTGCTGTGGAAGCAAGAAAAGTACCACTTTCACGAACGGAATATATCATGATACCTTGCGGAGTATCAGTTATGGTATTGCCTGTAATAGTACAGTTGATGTAATTCATTGCCTGTATAGCTAGACTCTTAAGACTGGTAAATGTATTGTTGGAAATTTCTATCGTGTCTACTGGATTGTTTAGTATTGCAGTGTGACTACCAATACCACGTGGAACATTTTTAAAGGAGCAACCGGTAATTTTTACATTCTTTAAAGGAAGATCTTCAGATAGATAACCGGACAAGTGAGATTCTAGTAAAATATCAAGCTGAATGGCTTCATAGGTATAGGGTTTGGCACTTGTCGATAATGCCTGATCGGCAAAATTACAATTTTGAATTGTGATACCGTTATTGCCAGCAATCTCCATAAGGTGAGAATTGGAACAATTTTTCAATGTGGCATTCATCAGAGTAATGTTCTGTGTATGACAGATCTTGATGGCGGTATTGCTATTGCCATTTTCGTTCCAGATACCGCCATCAATGGTAATATTTTGGTAATAATAACCTGAATGTGTATCATTACTGTCGCCTACTTTTATCATGTTGTAATTGCTTCCCTTGTTTTGAGTAAGGGTAACACCTGTCAGGCAAAGATAAGTGTTGCTGTAAATACGAAGTCCTTGTGTGAGAGAATATTTTCCGGGATCTACAAAAACTTTGTATGGTAAGTCTGTTGTTGCATTTTCCTGAGCTTCATCTAGTGCAGATTGTATAGCGGCATATGCACTGGTGGAAGAAATTTCACTTTTGGTTACATTAATAACATAATACCCATTGGAAACAGCTCCTTTGGGAGTATCAAATTGTTCGGAAATTTCAGTATCTTCCGTTAATTCGATAATTTCGAAATTATCATTGTTCTCTGATTCTTCGATAGTTTCTGATGATTCAGTAGTTTCTGATGATTCAGTAGTTTCTGATGATTCAGTAGTTTCTGATGATTCAGTAGTTTCTGATGATTCGGTCATTTCCGACACTTCAGTTGTTTTCAATTCCTCGGATTTTTTGAACATTTCAGATACTGTATCCGCAATAGAATCGATATCTTGAATATTCGGTGATGCATATGATGATGAAGTGGATGACAGTAATAAAGCTGTACCCAGAATACAACTGCATACTGTCTTAAAAAAACATTTCTTTTTCATAAATATACCTCCATAAATAATATTATAGTGCTAGTGTACCACCTGAGGTACTATGTGACAAGATAATCACGGGAGTTTGACAGTTGAATATCTAAAAAAGTTATCGCAGGTCGCATAAAATCTGCATTTTTTATGTCAAATTTTTCGTTTTAATATGTACTTATTTGTAATAGTTTGGTATACTTAAAAGAAAAAGGATTTTGTGTTATGTATATTGCAGTTACAGGTAGTAAAAATAATAAAGATGTTTACATTTATCAATCATTCCGAAAAAAAGACGGAAAATCATCCTCTCGTATTTATAAGAAGCTTGGAAAATACAACACCTTGTTGGAACAGTTTGATGGTGATAATGAAAAACTTATGGCTTGGGCGAAAAGCGAAGCTGCCAAAGAAACAGATCTCTACAATGAGCGTACGGGGAAAGTAACGGTTGAATTCTCTCAAGCTGCCTGCATTCCTATGAACGAGACACGTTCTTTTCATGCCGGTTATCTATTTCTTCAACAATTATGTACGGAGCTACGCCTTGATAACATCTGCCGTGTGATTAAAGGGCGCCATAAATTTAAGTATGATCTTCATGCGATTCTGACTGATCTCGTTTACGCAAGTGTTCTCTCTCCTTTAAGCAAGCTCAGCAGTTATAACTTTTGCAAAACGCTTCTTGAACCACCAAAGTATGAGATTCAGGATGTTTACAGAGCTTTATCTGTAATCGCGGAAGAGTCGGATTTTATCCAAAGTGAACTATACAAAAATTCAAACTTCATCCATCCAAGAAATCAGAAGATACTTTACTATGACTGTACGAATTATTACTTTGAGATTGAGGAAGAAAGCGGTTTGAAGCACTATGGAAAAGGCAAGGAGAACCGTCCAAATCCGATTGTTGGTATGGGGCTGTTTATGGATGCTGATGGCATTCCACTTGCATTTGATGTTTTTCCAGGTAACCAAAACGAGCAGACAACGCTTAAGCCTCTGGAGAAGAAAATCATAAAAGATTTTAACTGTAGTGAATTTATTTTCTGTTCAGATGCCGGCCTTGGAAGTGCAAATAACCGAGCGTTTAACAGCATCGGGAATCGGGCTTATGTCATCACGCATTCCCTTAAAAATATGAAGCAGGAAGACCGTGATATTGCCCTGAATCCAACACAGTTCAGAAAAGCTGGTTCGACAGATTTTATAGATATCAGGACTGTGGACGAAACTGATGATGAAGTTTTTAACTCCATTTACTACAAGGAAGTCCCTGTTGTTACCGGAGATTTGGATGAGACGCTGATCGTTACATACTCACCGAAATATAAAGCTTATCAGCAAAGAATACGGTCACGTCAAATCGAGCGTGCAGAGATGATTATCAACTCTCCTTGCAAAAAACAAAAGGGCAAAAATCAAAATGATCCAATGCGTTTTGTGAAAAATACTGCCGTAACAAACGATGGTGAGATTGCAGAAAAGAAAGTATATGAGATTGATGAGGAACAGATAGCCAAAGAAGAACTTTACGATGGCTTCTACGCGGTTATGACAAATCTGGAGGGAAATATCGAGGAAATCATAAAGATCAATAAGCAGCGCTGGGAAATTGAAGAAAACTTCAGAATCATGAAAACAGAATTCGAAGCCAGACCTGTTTATGTCAGAAGAGATGACCGTATCAAGGCACATTTCATGACCTGTTACATCAGCCTTCTTCTCTACCGTCTGTTAGAAAAGAAAATAGGAAATAGCTATACAACAGAGCAGATCATAGAGACTCTGCGATCCATGAAAATGACACTGTTAAATACCGCTAATGGCTATGTTCCATCCTACACCCGAACTGAAATAACGAACTCTTTACACAAAACTTTTGGTTTTCGGACAGACTATGAATTTATAAAAAAATCTACGATGCGAAGCATCATCAAGCAAACAAAAGAAATAGATTTACCATAGTGTAAAAAATATAGCACAATAACACATATCACTGCGAAACAAAAAACGGCTGTAAGCCTTGGCTTAACAGTGATAAGGAACTAATTTACTTATCAACTGTTAGCTGACGGTTTCCGGGGTGCATACGGACAAATCCCGTCTGATTTCTAACAGGAAGTCAGACGGGATTTTCGCTTTATATTACGAATTATGGAGGACATACCATGAAAACCTTAATATCTTGTGCCTACAATATGGATAATTGCTGTGTGGAAGTGAAATTCAGCGACGGCAGTATGATTGCGATTGACACTATCGTCGTTGAGAACGAGATTGCTGACAATATGTATCAGCGGTCAGAGCTGGATTATTTGATCTACAACGCTCCTTTGGAGTATGCAGACCTTATCTTGAACGGCGATCCCGAAACCTATTTGAAAACTGTAACAGAATACAAGCCTTGGGATAGCTGACAACACGCTGCCCGCAGGAGAAAATCCTGCGGGCGTTTTTCTGTTTATATTATTTCCCTCCGTTGGATCTCAATTTAGGAAAGAAGATGACAATCTTGAAGCTCTTTCCCCACTGGGAAGCTGCTTCCAGATGAAGATTTAGATCGTCGGCCATCTTCTTAACCAGGTAAAGTCCCATACCGGTAGCCTTCTTTCTGCTGTCAGTAGAATCCCCGGTAAAGCCCTTTTGAAAAATGTACGGCAGATTATATTTTTTTACGCCAATGCCGTTATCTTCAACAGAAAGGATATCTGCAGTCTCCGAATGTATCACGGAAATTGTAAGCATGGGACTATCGCTGCTATATTTGATGGCATTGCTAACGATTTGTCCCAACATAAACTGAAGTCCTCTACGGTCTGTATAGACTGTTTCAGATTGCAGTTTGTTGAGAATGACAAAATGCTTCTCTTCAAGAAGTGGGGCATAGTCCTCCAGAACTTCACCCAAGCAGTCATTCAAATTGACATCCTCAAATCGGTAATCCTTTGTACTGCTCTTCAACCGGGCATAGTACAGCATCTGCGTGACATCCTCCTGAAGCTGACTGCGGACATAATCCAGCTTTGCTTGCAGGGAAGGAGAGATTTCATCGTTCCGGTTATCCAAGAGCATGGTCAGCAACGATAGGGGCGTTTTCGCTTCATGTGCCCAGCCCTCCACGTATTCTTCATAGTCCCGTAGGGCATCCGCCATATTGTTACTCTCGTTTTTGTATTCCCGTAAAACCGAAGCCAAAAATCGGACAGATTCTCCTTCTTTCTGACTAATGGCACTGAGCAGCCGTTCTTCATTGCAGATGGTAGGATCACTGAGGAAATCTCGGAACAGTTCCATGTGGGTGTTCTCCCTCTTGTTTAGTACAAACAGAATCGCTGAAAACAAAAGGATGCTCGTCAGAACTACTAACCCGATCAAGGTTTGAAATACCTGAATGTCAGAAATCCAAAGAATGACAGCGCAAAAGCAATCCACGCCCAGCAGCAACAGAAGCCAGGGGTAGTACCGTTCTATCATGTGCCAAAGCTGCTTCATAGAGACACCTCCGCTTCCAAACGGTAGCCCATTCCTCGAACTGCAACGATTCGCTGCTTCATTTCAAGGGCGGACATCGTTTTTTTCAGCCGGGTTAGGTTAACCTGCAAGGCATTTTCATCTATGTATTCCGTGGTTCCCCATAGTGCCATGCAAAGCTGCTCCGTCGTGACCAGAGCATCGCCGCCGGACAAAAGAGCGACCAACAGTTTTCCCTGATTTTTTGGAAGCACCACAGAGGTATTATGAATATAAAGCGTGTAGGTCTGCTGGTCTAACAGGAAATCTGGTCCCTCTATGAGATTGGTACGGCCTTCATACCTTTTGAGAATATTGGATACCCTGGCAAGAAGTCGATCTTTTCTGCACGGCTTCGTCAAATATTCATCGGCACCCAACTGGAACGCTTGCAGTTCATCCTTTACCTGATCTCTGGAAGTCAGCACCAGGACGGGGATAGCAGTTTTATTCTTTAGCTCCTGGCAGATTTGAAAGCCACTGATCTCCGGCAAGTTCAGGTCTAAGATCACAAGGTCAGGGCGGAGGGCTGCCAAGAGCCGAGCGGCATCTTCAAACTCGGTAATTGCCTCCACAAGATAGCCGTCCTTTTGGAGCATATCGCAGAGTTCTTCCCGCATATAGACTTCATCTTCCACAACAGCAATTCTTTTCATGACAGCACCTCCTTCCAAATTATTCTTCTCTCTGCGGCTGCATCAGTGTCAGCAAATACCGATCACTGGAGCGCTTGACCACTCTCATATAAATATATTCTATCACGCAAAGTAGTAAAATCATAGCAGCAGATACAAGCAGCATTTCAGACACTGTCCCACGGGTTCGGGACGAGAGTATCCCTGTAAATAACGCCCTGACTCCAAACAGACTGCTGACAGCCGCAACCAATACAGGAAGTCCCATAAACCAGGTAATTTGCTTTCCAGCAGACTGGCAAAGGGTTTCGTAAGTAGCTCCCAGGCGGATCAGGGTCTGGTATCTGCGCCCGGTTTTCTGCTGACTCATCAGGAACTGAACACCCACGATGGTGTTGGCAACTACCAGGAAAACAATCGCAAGATAGAGGGTAATATAACTGGATGCTATGGTGTAGAAAAGCTGACGACCTATATTCTGAAGATAGCTTTCATATTCAATGCCAGTTTCGTCCAGCTTCTCGTTCAAATCCAAATATGCAGTCATAAGGCTATTTCCATCCAGAGCCTGCTCACTGAGCACCGCATTGACATAGGTATCATACATTCCCTGGCTATAATATAGGAATGCTTCATCCGGAAGAATCAATGCAAAGGACAAGGTTATAGAACGGTCCGTGACCAAATTCACAGACTGAACCTCTCCTGTAAGATGAATCGGACTACCATCCAGTTCCACCTTGGGCTGTCCGGCCAATACTTGGTTCAGCATTGCGGTACGACTTACTGTAGTAAACTCTGTATCAATATAGACAGCGGCCTCCTTTTCGCCTAATTGGAGAGCCGGTTTGCCGGACAATTCCAACAAACGATTATAGTCCGATAAACAAATCAAATATGGGTATGTGGCATAACCAAGATTGTTCAGAAGGACATCCCGGTCTTCCGACTGGGGCAGGCTCCGAAGAGAGTCCATAACAGCGTCCATGCTGTAGGCATTATCATAATCTTCTGTGGTGCGAATACGCCCAACCCTCATTTCAAAAAGCTCTGAAAATTGATTTTCCAAACCGTTTTCTTTCAGGGCTGCCTTTATATTCGGAAGAACCTGCGATGAATCTTCTGCAGTATGATCTTCAAAAGTATAGTCGATTACATGGCCAGAAGACAGGCTATTCGTTCCTGCAATTCCTACGCCCGCACCAAAACAACACAGCGCCGCCAGAATCAGCAGGGAGCTGATGGCCATGGAGGTTGACTGATGAATAACATTCTCCTGAATCTGCCGGAAGGTAAATACATGAAGCTGCTTATTTCCTTTTCCTTTCTTAACAATCAAAGCAATCAGCGCACGCATCCCATAGAAAAGCAGCATCGTACCAACTATGCCCAACAGCAAAGTCAGTCCCATCATACTTACCTTTGTCCATGCAATTCCCTGAATCGCCATGTAGTAAGCCACTGCCAACATCACACTTCCGCATATAGCAGCCAGTCCATAGATAACAGATGGCATTTGCTTTTTGGGGCGGTTCGTTGGCTGGGATAGCAAAGTACCGATCTCCTGGCGGCTGATTCGTCCACTCAAAATCAGAAGTGCCGTCAGCTTAATTGCCAGAAATCCTGCCAGCGTCCATTCAATTGCAGACCAGGATAAAGAAAACTGATGACCGATGATCCCCATGCCTACCAGCTTGGCGGTGACAAGACTGACAATTTCTGAAAGCACCACAGCCACAGGTAAGCCTATGAGCATGGCAAGAATACTGGTCAGGAAATCTTCCGCCAGAAGCATACCAAACAGTTTACTTCTACGCATCCCCAACATTAGATAAACACCAAACTCATGCCGTCTGCGCTCGAACTGATACTTGCAGGCAAAATAGATCAAAAAGAACAGAATACCGAGGGTCATCCCATAAAACGCAGGAATCAGAAGCAGGAGTTTGTCAACTGCGTCACTCTCCATTTTCTGCAAAAAGAGCATCACATCTTGAGTGGAGATGGAAAGAATCATGTAAAAGGCAACAATAGAAATCACCAGGGAGCTGAAAAACAGACCGTTTTCCTTTCGGCTGCGGTGGCTGTTCCGAAGAATGAGATTAGAGAACATTTGCGCTGCCCCCTCCCAGTTGCGCCATCACCTTCAGGATGCGCCCGTAGAACTCCTGCTGGCTTTCGTCTCCACGCCGAAGCTCATGAAAGATCACGCCGTCCTGGATGAACAGAATGCGCTTGCAAAAGCTGGCGGCATTGGAATCATGGGTTACCATCAGGATCGTAGCTTGTTCGTCACGATTCAGGCCGGACAGCTTCTCCATAAGACTTCTTGCGTTCTTAGAATCCAGCGCACCCGTCGGTTCATCGGCAAGGATCATTTGGGGATGTAAGATCAGAGCCCTTGCTGCCGCAACACGCTGACGCTGGCCGCCGGACATCTTGGACGGAAACTTATCCAGAACATCAGTGATTTCCAGATAGTCAGCCAACTGCTTCAGCCGCTGGCTGCTTTCTGCTTCGGATACCCCATGCAAGGAAGTCGGGAGCAGGATGTTTTCCCTGCCAGTCAGGTTGTCCAGCAATTCAAAGTTCTGGAATAGATAACCAACTTTTTTGCCACGGTACTCTGCAAGAGCCTTTCCCTTGAGGGATTGCAGAGTATCGCCTTCCACCTGAATGCTTCCACCTGTGGGTTGAATCACAGTCGCAATACAATTGAGCAGTGTGGATTTACCGGAACCGCTGCTTCCCATAATGCCGAGAAACTCTCCCGGCATCACCTGGAAGGTGATCCCATTCAGTGCCTTTGTTTGACTTGGCACATTGCCATAGATTTTTGTTAAATTTTCAATATTCAAAATGGGTTTCATGTGAATACCTCCTATCATTTGTAATAAAATGATAGCATGGGAACACAGCAAATACCACTTACAGTGGTTGTAAGGATTCAAGATATAAGTGGCGGCTCAAGGGGGACGAGCATATATTTTGTAAGAGCATCAGGCGACAATGATAAAATATACCGGATCGCCTCCTTGGCAAACCAGTTCGTTTTAATTGTATCCCAATCAGCAAGTCGGATAATCTCTGCTGTGCCGTTCTCAAAATCAACTGAAATTTCGCCCCATTCGCCGTCGCAGTCTGCTTGATATTCGTAGATTGCGGCGGCGATTTTCTTTTTGCGCTTGGTTTTGGTTTTCTGTTTCAGCCGGACAGCATGGAGCGCACCTTCGGCAACCAGCAGTTCTGTCAGTTTGTCCACCGCTTTCCGGTAGGCTCGCTCTGCACCGCTGGCTGTGCTGCCCTCAAACATAATCGCCAATTCTTCAAAAGTGGGGCGGTTCTTCCATGAGCCAACTCGCCCGCAGGTCATACAGATTGCTAACCGTTTTTCGAGCAAGGTCTGTTCCCGGTAATTCAGCTTCTCAAATGCCCGCTGTACCTTTTCTGCTTGTATGCCGTTCCAGAGGATGTCGGTATAGTTCCAGCTATCGTCAAGGGCTATATCCTCGCCTGTTTCCTCGCCGTCCTCGTCCGTTATATAGAACGGCTGCTGGTTGCGGATTCCACGGACAACTTTCAGATATTCTTCCGCAAGAGCAAGGTCGCAGTTATACTTCTTGGAAAACTGGTTGACCGCATCTTTGGTGTTATGGTACAGCCACGCCATTGATCGCACCATTTTGTAATTGGTCAGAGAGGATACCGACCATTTTTCTTCGCCCATGCGGAAACGGAGCATAGAATCCCAGATGAACGGATAGATGTATGTAGCATACTCCGCACCCTTGGCAGGATCATAGTCCATCAGCTTTTGGAGCATTTGCTCCCGGCAGGAGATCTTTATATCGATAAATCGGTCTGTGTCGTACAGATTGCCGCCGTCCACACTGAGAAAGCCTTTGATGCGCTTGTTGAGCTGCGTTTCGTAGTGGTGCAGAAAGAACGAAAAATATAGCAAATTCTTTTCCCGCAAAGCAGACAGGATATATTCATTCAGACTGTCCACCGCTGGCGGTTCCGGTTCCAGTTGGAAGATGCGCTCTGCCACATAGGGGATGATGCCGTCACCGTGTGGATTAACTTGGTGCTTCGGTATGTATCCGGTCATGTTCCACGAAAAATCATTTAGCATAGCGCACCTCCCTTCTAAGTAATCAGCGGGAATAATTAACCATAATTCCAAGTTTGTCTTGCAGCATTTATATTATCCAGAAGAACAGATGCAGGATTTGCCTCGTAATAGTACGTGCTCATATCCAAAATGCCTTCTTCCATTTCACCCCACTCTGCTGTGCGAGAAACAAAGATTCTATTATATACACACCAATCGCATGTGGTGGTGAAAGCAGCAATATCTGCAAAGTCTTTTGGAAATACAATTCTTCTTCCATTTGATGTTGGCTTAAGATAGTTCTCCATTATTTCTTTGAAATTCTTCAGATCATAATCCGTAGCGTTTTCCAAAGCTTTACAGACAATCAATTCTTCGTGCGTGAATTCTGTAAGTGTTTCTAAATGGTTTGCAAGAATTAGACCATAAATAACGCAAACCTTTGGGCATTCTGCATTTACGGTTTGTTTGAACAGATTGGCTACGATAATAGCCTTTTCCGGGCTGGAGTTTACATAGTTGTAAAGCTCGTTCAATCTTCTTTCGAGATTAAAGCCAGATGCAAGACCGTTCAGTAGATGGCCGAGTTTGAAGGTATTGTATTCAGATAGAAGATCATTTCCTATTCCGCCTACAATTCCCGCAACTGGGTTTACTACGCCCAACACACCAATAGAGCCAGAACGGATTATTTTGGTCATAGGATTGTCCATAACCCGGCTAAGCGCATTCCCAATATCAGTTAAATCATATTTCTGTGCCATTACATATTCCTCATTTCGTCCGTAATTTTGCTTCTTTCTTCAAAGCAGCCTGTCCCATCTCTTTTTCGTAATCACCTTTGGCATAGGCGACATTGCTCAGCGCTCGAAGCATTTTATCCTTTGCCAGCTTTTTCATAACCTCTGCAAGATCAGCGTCCAGAGTACCACGCTTCACATAGCGGTTTATGGTGTTCAGCCGTTTCTCATAAATCTGTTTCACCGGATGATCGTCCGCAAGCTCCCGTTGTTCTCTGCCTTTCAGGTTGCCGATCTGTCGGCAAGTGCGGTGCAGCTTGTCCCCCGGTGCATAGCCGCCGCAGTATTTGGTGTGCCTTGCGTTGGTGGTGAGGAACCACTTGCCGCAGATTTTGCATTTTTTCGGGGCATGACCAACACATAAGCCCTCAAAAAGATCAGACCGGAACATCCCTACAAAGGATACATAGTGCATCCGCTTGACCAGCTTCGCAACTTTTTCGCCGGGACGGATGACCGATATATACTGAACGGAATTATTCAAAGTAGACATCCAGGCATTGCCCTCCGTGATAGAGAACTCCGGCGGAAAATAGTCGCCGAACATTTTTGCAAAACCCTCTGCGGTGCGTTCTGCTTCATTGCCGTCTGATTTTTCTGCAAAATCAAGCATGGCCGTTTGGTATTCCCCAAGGGAGTATGCCAGATGCCCGAAAACTGCGGTATAGCGTTGGAGCATCATCGCATCGGTAAAGTTCTGGATTTCTTCAAATTGCAAAGAATTGGTTGCGGCTTTTATGGCAAACTCCACATATTTCAGCGCATTGTCCACAGTAAAGACTTTTTCAATCCGTTCTCTGTGCTTTGAGATATTCATATAGGAGAACGGCGGTGTTTGACTGAGAATATCAAGCATCGTCAGAGCAGCTTCCGTTGCAATAGGACAGAGTGCAGAAGCATCCTGTCCGGCGTTTAATATTCCAAGCAGCAGATTGATTTTCTCGCATTGCTCGTTCATCTTTGCGATGGTATCCGCAGGGACATTCAGCGCATCACAGGCAAGAGCGCCGACAGGAAGTGTTTTTCCCTCATATATGACCGTATCCTGCCAAAAATCCAATGTCATCAGTTCTTGGTTCATGCTTGCCCCTCCTGTCCTGTTTTTTCATTTTCTTAATTCTATCATGCTAATGTAAAGAAATCTACATCTATCCATAAGTTGTCCTGTTTTTTGAAACGGGGTTGTCCTCCGATTAGCCTGTTTTTTGAAAAATCCGGCATAACCATAGTAGAAGGAGCCAAACCCCTGCCAATCACGGCGGGTGTTTCGTGCTTTCTAAATACTATGAACGGAGGTTTTTCTATGACAATCTATGAAATCATCAAGGCGGCAATCAGCGTAAAGCAAGCCGCAAAACACTACGGGCTGAATGTCAACCGCAATGGTATGGCTTGCTGCCCGTTCCACAACGACAGGCATCCGAGCTTGAAGCTGAACGAGGATTATTTCTTCTGCTTCGGCTGCGGAGCCAAGGGGGATGTAATCGACCTTGTGGCAAGACTGTTCGATCTGAGCAGTTATGAAGCAGCGCAAAAGCTGGCTGCGGACTTCGGGCTTGACCCGAAACCGCCCACTGCCGCAGCTATGGTCAAGCCAAAGCGTCCCTATATCCGTCAGTTCCGGGAGAATGAAATGCTGTGTTTCCGGGTGCTGACGGATTATCTGCATCTGCTGGAAGATTGGAAAATACGATACGCACCCAAGACACCGGAAGATGCTCTGGATGACCGTTTTGTGGAAGCCTGCCAGATGCACTGCTATATCGAATATATGGCAGATGTGCTGACGGTGGGTGATCTGGAAGAACGGGTGGCATTGGTGGACAAGCTGATGCAGGACGACAAAATTGCTTTTCTGCAAGAGTATACCGCACGAAAGAAAAAGGAGGTGGCGCACCGTGGCGAAGAACCGGAAAACGCCTAATATGAATTTTCCTGTCTGGTTTGACGGGCAGAACATCAACGAAGCTCTGTTTTGTGAAGAATTTCTGCATGAGCGCAGAATCATCTTCGCAAACGGAGCTTTTTTCACGCCCGATGGTCGAGTGACGGATGACCTTCCTCTGCGTGGGGAGATTTACGACAAGCTGAAATTTTGTGCCGTGAACAACATCCCACGGAAGATCACCAACATTCTGGAAGTGCTGAAACTGGAAGCGCAGGTGTCTGACTTCCCTCCGGAGCAGGATCGCATCCATGTTGCCAACGGTACGCTGCTCTTGAACGGCACTTTCACCGAAGGCAGACCGGCTATCGTGCGAAGCCGTCTGCCTGTCGGCTATAATCCCGATGCTCCTGCACCGGTGATCTGGCTGAACTTTCTGGATGGGTTGCTTTACGCCGAGGACATTCCAACTTTGCAGGAGTTTATCGGCTATTGCCTGATTCCCTCCAACAAGGGGCAGCGCATGATGGTGATTAAAGGCAACGGTGGCGAGGGTAAATCTCAAATCGGTGCGGTGCTGTCCACCATCTTCGGCACGAATATGAAAGACGGCAGCATCGGGAAGATTTCTGAAAACCGTTTTGCCCGTGCCGATCTGGAACACATCCTGCTGTGCGTGGATGATGATATGCGGATGGAAGCTCTGCGTCAGACCAACTATGTAAAATCCATCGTGACTGCACAGGGCAAAATGGACTTGGAACGCAAGGGCAAGCAGAGTTATCAGGGCTGGATGTTTGCCCGGTTGCTGGCATTCAGCAATGGTGATCTGCAAGCCCTATATGATCGCAGCGATGGTTTTTACCGCAGACAGCTTGTGCTGACCACCAAAGAAAAGCCCATGGACAGAGCCGATGATCCTGACCTTGCAGAGAAGATGAAAGCTGAAGCCGAGGGTATCTTCCTGTGGGCATTTGAAGGCTTACAGCGGCTTGTTGCCAACAACTTTAAGTTTACGGAGAGTGACCGTATCCGGAAAAACCGGGAAGCGGTCAAGCGTGACAACAACAATATCTTTGATTTCATGGAGTCGGAGGGATACATCCGATTGAAAGCGGATGCTTCCATCAGCTCTAAGGATTTCTATGAAATCTACCGGATGTGGTGTGAGGAAAACTCCCTTGCACCGCTGAAAGCCCGTAGCTTCAGCGATGCCATGATTGCCAATGCCGGGAGATTCAATCTGGAGCATTGCAACAACATCACCAACTCTGCCGGACGGCGGGTGTGGGGCTTTATGGGCGTGGAAGCTGTGGCAAGACCTCATATAAATGGATTTTACGATGTTTCGCCGTGTACGTACGTACCGGAGGACTGGCGGGATTGATTTTGCCAGTCATGCTCTGTACGTATGTACGCAGCATTTACCCCTGTTTTCTTCCGTTATAGGAAACAGCAGCTTTCAAAGCTGACCTGTTTTCGGGCATTAAAAATCAATGGTAATGGAAACAGCAAAGTTTTTGACCGCAGGACGAAACTATTTCACGAAATCGTGCTTCTCTGAACCGTGTACCCTGTTCACGGAACAATGGGTGTTTTCACTGTTCCAGACCAAACCACACAAAACGGCAAAGTGGGATATGGTCATATATGGACAGGACATCACAAGCGAAATTCTGAACGGATTTCGGAGATTGCAGATTTTTCACTGTTCGGTGCATCCACTCCACCTTGGAGCGCAGAGGTTGCACCGACACATGAACTGAATTATGGAGGATTTTATCAATATGAATATACGCAACGAAATAAAGGCACAGATCATCCGTGCCGGGATGACCATGCAGGAAGTTGTTGACCTGCTCTCGGACGAGTACGGATGGAGCGACAGCGTTTCCAACCTGTCCGCAAAATTACAGCGGGAAAGTATACGATACAAGGAAGTATTGGAGCTTGCCGCTGTGCTTGGTTACGACATCGTATGGCAGAAAAGACGGGAGAAGTGATACCCCGGCAACAGCCCTCCGCATCTCCCGTCCCCATAGGCGCACCGCAGTGCTGCCCATGGACAGGCAGTGAAAGATACGGTTTTCGCTGCCATCGTCTGCAAGAAATGTTCCGCAGAACAGCTTCATGCAGACGGGCTGACCAAGGTAAAAGGCGCAGACATTTTGCCTTGGTCAGCAGAGGTCACCGCAGTGACCGCATTCCCCCTCGGGAGAGCCCTCGGAGAGCCCACGGCACTTTGTAGCCAGCATGGATGAAAGTGTAATAGTGGGTTATTACACTTTGAAAAAGTGCCGTTCCTCAGCCCTCCGCTGTCTGCAAATCTTAAAGAAAGGACAAAAATCTATGGCAAGAAATGATGGAATTGATCGTACCTTAGCCAGAAATCAGGACTTGGAAACTCCGGATGATGTGACAAAAGTACAGGAACACAATGAGCGTGAAAAAGACCGTTATTCCAATGTGGACATCGTGCCGGAACGTACTGCGCTGAATGTTCACTTCAAGTCTCCCACTGACGATTATGTAAAAATGTTTGAGCAGATGGAGCAGGACAAGATCATCTCCACCAGAGGGCTGAAACCGGATGCCGTCAAATATGGCGAGTTGGTTTTCGATGTGAACTCCACTTATTTCTACAACCACGGCGGCTATGAGTTTGCAAAACAGTTTTATGCCGATGCCTATAAAGCCGCCGTGGAGATCGTGGGCGGTGAGCAGTATATCCTCTCCGCTGTAATGCATGCCGACGAGCGCAACCGGGCAATGTCGGAAGCTCTGGGTGAGGATGTGTACCACTATCACCTTCATGTGGTTTATATCCCGGTGGTGGAGAAACAAATCCTGTGGTCGAAGCGATGCAAGGATGAATCCCTCCGGGGAACGGTAAAGGAAACGATCACACAGGTCAGCCGCAGTAAGAAGTGGGAATCCAAACCCGTTCTTGATGAAAACGGAAATCCTATGTTGAACGCAAAAGGGAAAAAGATTTTGAAGTCGTCCTACAGTGTGCTGCAGGATGACTTTTTCAATTTCATGCGAAACGCTGGTTATACCGATGTAGAGCGTGGAGAATGTGGCAGCACCGAAGAACATCTGACGGTGACACAGTTCAAGGTACAGGCCGAACAGCAGCGTTTGGAAGCTGTGACCGGACAGGTGGCACAGGCCGAGCAGAGCTTAGCGGATGCCAAAGCTGCCACGGAGAAGCAGAAAAAGAAACTGGAAGCTCTGAAAAAGGAAACTCAGGCTGCTAAGTCTGTTGCTATGACTGCACATGAGATTGAGTCGATGGGCAAGAAAAATCCCATTACGGGAAATGTTACCATGACGGCGGATGAGTGCCGCACGCTAAAGGATTATGCGGTCAGCAGCTTTGCGGAAAAGTCTGAGAAGCTGAAATACAAGCAGAAATTCGAGCAGGCAGATAAAAACGCAAAGATATGGAAAGACCGTTTTGAAAAACTGAACAAAGACTATGAGGAGCTGAAACAAAAAGCCCAGCCTTTCCTGGATGCGATTGAGATTGCATCTGAAAAGGTCTGGGCTTTTATCAATGCCATCCTCGCCAGGGGAAAGGAACTGTATGAACACAAACACCCTGCCCGCAATCGTGGACAGGACATGGAAATTTAAGAAAGGAACTATTTGCCTATGAAGAAAACCGTAGATGAAATTAACAAGATGATTATGGAAGATGCCCCGATGGAAGAAATCAACGATGCCATCGGCTATATTGATATTTGCTCCTGCTTCGATCCGATTTTTGAGCCGCCTATTGATTTTCTGGAAGAATGCCGCAAGCGTTGGGAAGCGGCACAGTCCTCTTTCTGCAAAACCATTGAGTGCAAGATCGGAAACACATGGTATGTGATTGAAACGGAGTGTGATGGAAATGAGCCACTTACCGACAAGGTAAAACGGCTCATTTTTTCTGACAAGGGGGTGATTTGTTAATGACTGCGACACAAAAGCATGATATAATTCCAATATGCACAACGGTACTGTCGGCTGACCAACCACCGAAGGAGGATATTATGTTGGATCAGCAGAAAATTACCATTCTCTATTGCCGTCTGAGCAACGAGGATGCCCAGGAAGGCGAGAGTAACAGTATCGCAAATCAGAGAGAGTATTTAACCCGATATGCCCGTGACCACGGGTATACAAACCTGAAAATTCTGGTGGATGACGGTTATACGGGGACGAACTTCAATCGTCCCGGTGTGCAGGAAGGCTTTGAGCTTGTCAAGCAGGGGCTTGTGGGCTGCTGGCTGGTCAAAGACCTCAGCCGCTTTGGTCGTGACTATCTGACTGTTGGACAATATACGGATATTATCTTTCCGAGTTATGATGTCCGCTTTATCGCTATAAATGATGGCGTAGACAGCAACCGGGGAGACAGCGAGGGCTTCGCCGCAATCCGTAATCTGTTCAACGAGTGGTATCCCCGTGATACCAGCAAGAAAGTCCGTGTCAGTTTGCGGCAGAGAGGAACCAGTGGGAAGCACATGGGCAAACCGCCCTACGGATACCGCTGTGACCCGGAGGACAAGGATCACTGGATTCTGGATGAAGAAGCGGCTCCGGTAGTCAAGCTCATCTTCGACCTTTGCATTGACGGCAAAGGCCCGGAGCAGATTGCAAGGATTCTGGAAGAAAAGCAGATTATGACCGCAAAGGCACTCTATGCCAAGCGAAAGAAAAAGCCGATGCCGGAAAGACCGTACCACTGGGGCAACCAGTCCATTGCAGGGATTTTGGAACGGCAGGAGTACACAGGCTGTACCTGCAACTTCAAGACTTATTCCAAGTCCTACAAGCTGAAAAAGCGGATTCCCAATGAGCCGGAGAATATGTTTTATCTGCCGGACACACAGGAAGCGATTGTATCTCAGGCACAGTTTGACAGGGTGCAGGAACTGAGGAAAAACAAACGCCGCCCCGCAAAAGCGGAACGGCAGGGATTGTTCTCCGGGCTTCTGTTTTGTGCCGATTGCGGCGGCAAGCTCCACTTTGCCACAAGCAAAAGCTTTGAGGGCAAGCAGGATCACTACGTCTGCAACAACTACAAGAGCAACCGTGGTACTTGTACTGCCCACTATATCCGGGAAGATGTGCTTCGTGAAATCGTTCTGGAACGCATCCGGGCAGTCAATGAGTATATCCGAAGCGATGTGGACGGTTTTCAGGAGGAATGGCTGCAATGCCGCAGGACTGACCAGGAGCGCAGCATCCGGGATGACAAAAAGAAGCTGGAACAGGCAAAGAAACGCCTTGCCGATCTGGATGTCATCATCGCCCGGCTGTACGAGGACTATGTTCTTGGAAATCTCAATCAGGACAGATACAGAAAGATGTCTGCGGACTATGAAGCGGAGCAGGAACGGTTAAAGCTCGAAATTGAAGTTATCGAAGAATGGGTGGAACAGCGGGAAGAAATGAACGACGGTCTGGATGCCTTTATCGCCCTGACACAGAAATATGTGGATGTGGAGGAGCTGACACAGACCATCGTGAACGAGTATATCAAGAAAATCATCGTCTATGCCCCGGACAAATCCAGCGGCAAGCGCAAGCAGAAAGTGAAGATTTTCTTCAACTTCGTGGACGATGTAGATATTCCCGTTATTTCCGAGCCTATCATCACGCAAACAACCTATGAACACAGAAAAACGGCGTGACCTTCGGGTCACACCGTTCTCTGCGACAAAATAGTTACTTGTCACTATTAAGCCTTGATTTTACTGGCTTTACGACCGCTTTTTTGCTTTTCAACTGTCAAAGATGGGGAATGGAATGTAAAATGTGCGGGGAGGAATAAATATTGTAAATTGGATGGAAATCCGATATACTAAGTCAGAGGATAGCAAAGAATCAAAAGGATATTTTTAGTTATCCGTTATATTGGAGAAATCATGGAAAGAATAGCAGCAAGCGGAATACAGGCGTTACAGATTTTGATTGAAAATAACGGCATTATTTTGGAATTGCATTTGAGGGGAAAAGGTACAGATTGAAGGAATAACTTGAGGGATAGAAAATGAAAAACTACAAAAATGAAAAAAGCCTGTTTGTTGCGCTGCTTGGATGTACAATATGTCTGATGTTTACCTTGATGTATTTGGGAGGATTTAAAAGTCTGACGTATTTTCTTGGATCAGAAGCAATATATGATTTCCCAGAAACCGATATGATAAAAAATGCAAAAGGATGGGAATATCATGAAGAAGAAAATGGATATTATATTGTCAAGAATAATGCGGTTAATAAATATCGTGTAGATCGCTATGTCAGGACATGGAAATATTTATATTTGACAATTAGCAATTGTTCAGTGTCAGAAGTACACGCAATATTAGAATATTACGATAAAGAAAAAAATATATTAAAAGAACAGCCCATTGTAATTTACAATGGAGAAAATGAGATAGAGCTTGATGAAACTATAGAGATATATCGCATAGGCATACGTATTCGTGATGCGAAAGGTATCTTTTTTTCTATGAATTCAATGGAGATACGAAGTGAAAAGGCTGGATTTTCGTGGCAGAAGTTTTATGAATGTATGGGAATGAGTCTACTTATTTGTGGATGTGTGATATTCATGGGATATTCTGTTAGAAAAAAATATGTTAATACAGAAAATTATGCTTTGGAGAAAAATACTGGGCTCTTATATATATTGCAGAGTCTTTATGTGCTACAGGGGAATATTGTTGGAAAAAAGGCAATTCAGAAGTGCAGAAAAATAGACAGAAAAGTGACAGTTGAAATTTTGTTATGTGTTTTTTTTGCATGGATTTTGTTTTTTGAAATAATGGGATGGACAAAAGGGGAAAGCTATCGTTATTTTTCATTGGGATGTGCTGTTATTTTATTTGCCTGTGGATGTTTGTTGTGGAAAAAAGAATGGAAAAATACAGGAGTTATGTCATCAGTCCTGAAATCATGGTACGGATTATGGATCATGATGGCATTATCAGATGTCTTTAAAGAGGATGGGGAAAAGTTTTTTTCTTATGTGATGATATTTTCAGCAGGCTTTTTTATTTTTGCGTATAATCAGCGATTTAAAGCGGATGCGGTGATATGTCTGTTTTTAAGGGCATTAGAAATAGATTATGTTCTGGTTGTATTGTTTTGTGTCTTTTTTAGACCTAAGATTATAACAGTTTATTATAATGGAATTTGCAGACGTCCAGAGGATTTTGCGATGTATGCCCTGTTAATATTTGCCCTGTTTGTATGGAAGATATATGGGTTAATTGATAATGATGCGTCATATCTTCAGTGGATAGGTTATGGGATGGGGGCAGCGTCAGCACTATATTTTGTACTTAGATCAGGCGGAGTAGTGGCAAAAATTGCATTGATTCTTGTAGCCATAACATATTTATATGGGTGCGTTTATATATGGGTGAAGAAAAGGGTTAGTTTTAGATATCGGTGGAAGCAAATACTGACGGCAATTGTATTTTCATTTTTATGTGTGGTAGTTATACATATTTCGGTCAAATATTTGCCAGATATTTTGCAGACAACGGTTGTGTTTGAGGATGAACAATTGGTCAGTGTACTACCAGAGGATGAATTGCAGCTTTATCAGCAGATGTTTCCAATAACATTGGAAAATGTGACATCGAAAGACACTATCAATGTTATGGGAAGTTGGAAAAATTATGCAAGAATGATGGGGGTATATGGAAATGCAACGCAGATATATAGAAACAGGGAGCCCGTTCAGGCATATAATGGATATCTGGATTTGATGTATCATTACGGTATTTTTGCAGTAATTCCATTTGTATTATATCAAATTTATGGGTTTTGTATATCATTAAAAAAATGTAGAAGATTTTTTGGCAAAAAAAATCCGTATATATTTGTACTATGTGTTAATATTATTTTTACAGTATTTTGTGTGTTTGGGAATGCGTCTGTCAATTTTGGAAACATAGCAGTATGGTGTTATTTCCTTTTTAATGGCGTTTATTTTAAAGAGTGAAAGGTTTGCAATACATTACAGGGAGAAATTTATGTCAGGAAATACAGATGTTTTGATGAAAACAAAAATATTTTTGGTAAAAATCTGTATATGGATATTATTTTCAATTATTACAGGGATTAGCTGTGCAGCCTGGTATGTAACAGGAGGAAATATAACCCAATTTTATAATAGGGGCGACTCTTTGCAGTTTTATACAGAAAAAATTGTAAACAATCTGCAGAATATATCATTTGAAAATGAAAAATTTATTATACAGGGAGACACTGCACAAATTATTTTTGACAGTTTAAATAAAAATAACCAGTGGAATTACTTGAAAACGGATTTGTATAATATGAACTGTGACTCAATAACTGCACAAATTGTTTTCTATGATCGGACATGGCAAAATGTAGGGGAACAAGAATTGAATTTAATGGAGGGAGAGAATCTATATCAGCTAAATGGAGAGAGTTTTTCAAAAGTGGTATTTTGTTTTGAAAATGAACAAGGAAAAGAATTTTCAATTAATAAATTTGAAATTTCTACAGATAAAATGAAGGATGATGAAAAGCTGCCAGCTGTAAGTGTATTATTTTCAATAATCTGTATGATCATAACAGGAATTTTATATTGGCTGAAAATAAGATATGGCAGAAAAGGTAATTATAAATGGGGAAGGGGATTACAAAGTATTTATATATTGGTGGGAAATGAGATTTGGCGAAAGCTTAGAAATGTACCGGAAAAAATGAGAAATTTTATTAGTATATTTCTTTTTTCGGTGATGTTTATTTTTTTGTCATTTATAAATGTATATGGCCTATTCTTTAAAAAAATGACACATGCATATACAATGTTTGTTTTAATTGGATGTATGTTATTGATAGCTGGATTGAATATACGAAAACCTTTGAAATATCGTAACTGGAATAATTTGTTGGTAATATCTTGGATCGTATTATGGGTACTGACTTGTATTTCGGACTTTATTGTAACAAAAAAAAGTGCGTATTTCTCTTTTTATGGATATTTTATACTGTTCCCGACAGGTTTTCTGTTTTTTGTATGGAATAATCAGGAAAACAGGGAGAAGATGTTGTGGCAATTATTAAAGGCACTGGAAATAACATTTGTATTATGTGTGGTGTATTGCCTGATGTTTCGCCCGGAAACAGATGGATACAGATATAAAGGATTTTATACCAATCCAAATCCATTTGGATTATATATGGCTGTTATGATAGGTGTCTTTTTATGTGAAATAGACTATTACATAAAATGTAAGGAAGTTAAAATTTTAAAGATTCTTCCATATGCCATTGGTTTGACAACAGCATTTTTTTTCCTGAAAAAAACACAAAGCACAACAGCTACTTTAGCAATTCTGTGCGGTGCATTGTGTTGGGGAATAGAAAAGATCCTGAAAAGACACATGAAAAAAACTATGATCGCAGTGATGTGTTTTGTGATATGTTATATTCCCGTTTCAATGGGGTTGCAGTGGGGAATTACCAATATATCAGAGGCAATCGGAACGCAGATTGTATATCCGGTGGATTATGAATATGCATCTGTCAGAGATTTAGATGATTTAACTGGAACCATACATGTTTATGCAGCAGAAAGAGAGGATATGTCCCAAACTTCACAGAGAATCAGACAAAAGTTATTAAATTCGAATTCGATAAATGGTTTATTTTCAGGCAGGCTATACCACTATTCGACGTATCTGAGTCAGATGAATTTGTTTGGTCATACAAAAAGAGCAACTGTTTATGGATCAAATATTAATTCTGCTCATAATGGAGTATTGGCATATGCACATATGTATGGAGTTTATATAATAGTTCCTTATATAATGATGTTTGTTGGATATTTTTCGCGGGCGGTCAGGTATTGTAAAAGTGCGGAAAATAGAAATTATTATGCATGTCTGCCGTTGATCATATATGTTGTATTTTTCTTAGAGAACATGATGGACAATGTAGATATTCCATTCCATTGGATTGTATGGTTTGTGTTTATATTGTTAGGGGGGTTCTTGTTTTCTATGCGGGAGGAAGAGAAAGTGTAGATAACAGCAGAGATTTCGCTTTAAAAAATAAAAGTCCCTGTTCTGCCTGTGAATTCCAGGCAAAGCAGGGGATATCAATTTTGGGTATCAAATTACTGTTTTTTTCTGTATAATCACTCAAAAAGGACACCTTTTATTGTATAATTATGTTATGGAACAAAACATACGAAAGAAGGTGTCCTGAATGAAAAATTAGCATTGAAGAAACTGCTAACTTATATGAAGAGTGTATATAAAATCCCGCAAAAAATCAAGTGTTTAACGGACGAAAGAAAAAGAAAATCTATTCCATTGTTTAACATTGTCATGCCGGTACTGCTTTTTCTGATGCTGCAGTCCGCGACCTTCTCTCCAGAATAAACCCGGATGAAATACGCAGCATACATGAAGAAATGATTGATATCATAAAACGTAACCGGGTATTCCGGGAAGGAACGATAGGCGGAAAAAGGTTGATTGAGCGGCTGAAGAAACGGCATGGACATTTTGCGGATGTGATTGTGGCGGATGCGTTATATCTGAATGCTCCATTTATCAACACTCTGAAGGAAAATGGTCTGGAAGGGTGTCCATATAAACTGCGTGTGGTGCGGTATCATGAGCAGTGGGAAGAAAATGGAAAAGAAAGAGAGCGTTTCATGTGACTTGTAACGACACTGGAAGCGGCAGACTACCGGGTCTTATGGGAAATGATGCACCGCAGGTGGGACATTGAGGAGAATGGTTTCCATCAATTGAAAACGTATTATCACGCAAAGCACTGTTACTGTCGAGATGCGGTTGAAACCATATTTAATCTGATAAGCATAGGCTTTAATGTAAGAGAGTTATATTTGTACCGAAGAAGCCGGAACTTTGCAGGAAGTGGTATAAGCCGAAAGAGCATAAACCGGATTTTTTGCGATGAGCTGCTAACAGAAAAGGTGAAACAGATTTTATATGAAAAAGGTGGATAGAAAATCACCAGAAAAAATATATAGGGAAAAAGCAGGGGGAATTTTGCGCGTATTGACCAGGAATGAAGGGTAACCGCAGATGGAATGCTGATAACTGGATTATTTATAAAAATGCATAGATAAAAAAGTTAAAAGCGAAATCCCTGAGAAAAAAGGGAATCGGTTTACACAAACAGAATAGATATGCTATAATAATGCTGTTATACCCTTGGGTATAACAGCATTTTGAATATAAAGGACAATAACAATAGATGAAACAGTTAATTCAAGATAGACAGTTATTTATGCGCCGTATTTTTTTGATGTGTTATGACATGCTTGCTGTATTTGTTGCGAGTATGTTTGCGCTGATAATACGGTTTGATCTGAACTTTTACAATGTACCGACAGAATATCTGAATGAAGTATGGAGAACACTTCCGTATATGATGGTGATCACATTGATCATCTTCTGGGCACTCCGATTATATTCAAGTCTGTGGAGTTACGCAGGGGCACTTGAAATGATGTATGTTGTTTCGGCATGTATACTGGATGCGATTGTGGTAGCTGCATTGATCCTGGTACGTAACTGGGGAGATATGTTCCCGGTTCCACGAAGCTTTTATATTTTATATGGGTTATTTTTACTTGTGCTGATCATGGGATGCAGATATTCCTATCGTGGACTTAGGGCAATCCGGAATATGCGAAGAGACGGCACATATCGTAGGAATGTACTGGTAATCGGTGCAGGTGAGGCTGGTAATCAGCTGATTAAAGAGATTAACAATAGCCGTTATGTAAAGAAAAAAGTTGTCGG
Source organism: Roseburia sp. AM23-20 (assembly GCF_003470905.1). NCBI lineage: Bacteria > Bacillati > Bacillota > Clostridia > Lachnospirales > Lachnospiraceae > Roseburia > Roseburia sp. AM23-20. The sequence continues at coordinate 39,001 of NZ_QRHS01000005.1, read as the reverse complement.
TGTAATTGATGATGATAAGACGAAGATTGGTAATTATATCCATGGAGCAAAGGTGATCGGTGACAGAAGCTGCATCCGGGATAAGGTGTTGGAACTGCATGTGCATGAGATCATTATAGCGATGCCATCAGCCTCCCCGAAACAGATGAAGGGGATTCTTGATATTTGTAAAGAGACCGGCTGCGAATTAAAACGTCTGCCTGGAATCTATCAGCTTGTCAATGGTGAAGTTGGTATCAGCAAATTAAAAGATGTTGATGTAAATGATCTGCTTGGAAGAGAACCGGTCATGGTGAATCTTGAGTCTATCATGGGTTATGTGTCCGGGAAAGTTATCATGGTAACCGGTGGGGGTGGTTCTATCGGAAGTGAGTTGTGCAGACAGATCGCGGGACACAAACCAAAGCAGCTGATTATTTTAGATATTTATGAGAATACCACATATGATATACAGAATGAATTAAAGGTAAAATTCCCGGATCTTGATCTGGTTGTGCTGATCGGTTCTGTGCGGAATACCAATCGAATGAACTGGATTTTTGAGACCTATCATCCGGAGATCATTTACCATGCGGCAGCTCATAAACATGTGCCGTTGATGGAGGAGAGCCCGAATGAAGCAATCAAGAACAATGTCCTTGGCACATGGAAAATCGTGCAGGCTGCAGACCGTTATCATGTAAAACGGTTTGTGATGATCTCTACCGATAAGGCGGTCAATCCGACCAATATCATGGGCGCAAGTAAAAGAATCTGTGAAATGATCATTCAGACTTACAATAAGCGCTCTGAGACGGAATATGTGGCAGTGCGTTTTGGAAATGTACTTGGCAGTAACGGAAGCGTGATCCCTTTATTTAAAAAACAGATCGAACGTGGAGGCCCGGTGACTGTCACAGATCCGAATATCGTGCGCTATTTTATGACAATACCAGAGGCTGTATCCTTAGTATTACAGGCGGGAGCCTATGCAAAAGGCGGAGAGATTTTTGTTCTGGATATGGGAGAACCGGTCAAAATCCTTGATCTAGCCAAAAACCTGATTCTGTTATCCGGTCATAAACCGGATGAAGATATCCAGATCGTGTTTACCGGACTACGTCCTGGGGAAAAATTATACGAAGAGATGCTGATGGATGAAGAAGGACTGCAGGATACCGAGAATAACCTGATCCACATCGGAAAACCGATTGAACTGGATGAAGAGAAGTTTTTGGATCAGCTGGAAAAATTAAAAGAGTATGTTGTGACAGAACCTTCTGATATCAGGGAATGGGTAAAAGAAATTGTGCCGACGTATCAGCCGAAGGAGGAGTAGAAAGGGGAAAGTATGAGACTGGAAATTCAGCATTTTTCCAAAATTAAACAGGCATCTATCAAACTTGACGGAATTACTGTGATTGCCGGTGAAAATAATACGGGAAAGAGTACGATAGGAAAGATTTTGTCATGTATGTTTAATTCCATGTATAAAGTGGATGAAAAAGCTTCACAGAAGAAGAAAGAACAGATAGAGTCACTGCTCCGTTATAACTGGCAGAATAGCTGGTATCATAATTTGAAAAATGATGATCAGAGAGTAACTGTGAATGTGCCTTCCCGAACCAGCAGAAAAAGATATGCAAATGCAGCAGAATTGATTATGGCAGCAGATGAGGAGAGAAAAATAGAAATTATTTCTGAGTTATATGATAATCTCCGAAATGTGATTGATGATGAAAGCAGAGATGCATTGTGCCATGAAGTTTTAGAAAAAGTAAATGGTATATTAAATTTAAAAAATGAGGCTGTGGAGCAGACCTTGATAGCAGACACTTTCGGCAGATATTTTTATGGTCAGATGAATGATCTGTATGAGCCAGAAAGCGAGGCGAAAGCAACATTGCTTATTCAAGGGAAAAAAATACATGTTGGGATAAAACAGAATAGTGAATATATGATAGAAAGAGAAATATCTGTCATGCATGAAGCAATCTCAATTGATTCGCCGGCAATTATGGATTATATGAATTCGTGGGAGTACAGTGATGGGCTGAGTGAACAGGATTTGCACTTGCTTCAGAAATTAAGTGCGAATATACCGGACAATGCGATTGAAAAACTGATGGCAGAAGAAAAAATCAGTGATATACTGAAAATGTTATCTGAGGTAACGATCGGAAAAGTAATAAAAAATGAGGATGGGGATTTTTTTCTGGCAGATGAAGAAATGCATTATTTTGAAATTGGAAATTTATCCATGGGAATCAAGGCATTTACAATTATTCGCACTTTGTTAGAAAAAGGCGAAATCCATGAGAAAGATGTGATGGTGCTAGATGAGCCGGAAATACACCTACATCCGGAATGGCAGCTTATATATGCAGAATTGATCGTATTACTGGAAAAATATCTTCATCTTACGATACTAATCACTACACACAGTCCTTATTTTCTAGAGGCGATTGAAACATATACGAAAAAACATAATGTGGATCATATTACGAATTATTACCTTGCACAGGCAGATGGAAAAGAAACGGTTATGAAAGATGTTACAGAAAATCTGCAGTCTGTGTATCAGTTGTTAGCAAAACCGTTTGAAAAATTAGAAGGGACAGACAGAAAATGACAGGATACCGTTATATAAAACGAATCATAGATATCTTACTCAGCGGGCTTGCGATTATTATATTGTCCCCGCTGCTTTTGATCTTATGCATTGCGATCAAATTAGATTCACCGGGACCAATCTTCTTTACACAAAAGAGAGTCGGCATCCACAAGACATATTTCCAGATTTATAAATTCCGGACCATGCGCACCGATACACCGAAAGATATGCCGACACATATGCTGGCAAATCCGGAACAGTACATTACAAAAACCGGCAGATTTCTTCGTAAGACCAGCCTCGATGAGCTGCCACAGATCTTTAATATTTTTAAGGGGGATATGAGTATCGTAGGTCCTCGCCCGGCACTCTGGAATCAGGATGACCTTGTCGCAGAACGCGACAAATACGGTGCAAATGATGTGACACCGGGATTAACCGGTTGGGCGCAGATCAACGGACGTGACGAACTTGAAATTCCGGTCAAGGCAAAATTAGATGGCGAGTATGTGAAAAAATATGGGTTTACAATGGATGTGCGTTGTTTCTTTGGAACATTTTTAAGTGTATTGAGACAGGATGGTGTCGTTGAAGGCGGAACAGGGAGCATGAAGGGCAAATGAAAAAAGTATTGATTTTAGGTGCCAACAGCTATATTGGCAACTCATTTCAAAAATATATTGGAGAAAATTATAATGACCAGTATGAGGTTCATAAAGTCAGTCTGCGTGGTGAGGCATGGGAAGAGGATGACTGGTCAGGATATGACAGTATTTTAAACGTGACTGGCAAAGCACATGCGGATATTGGCATCCTGACAGAAGAACAAAAACAGGAATATTATGCCGTAAACTGTGATCTGGCATGTGAAGCTGCCCAAAAAGCTGTAAAGGATGGCGTGGGACAATATATTTACCTGAGCAGTGTAATTGTATACGGAGACAGCAGTAATGGCGGAGGGGCAATACATATCACAAAAGATACAAAGCCTGCTCCGTCAAATTTTTATGGGGACAGCAAGTGGCAGGCTGAGCAGAAACTACAGGTACTGTTTGAGGAGCTTAAGGAAGATGATGGAAAAAACAATACTGCACTTGCAATCGTCCGTCCGCCGATGATTTATGGAAAAAACAGCAAAGGTAATTTTAAGATGCTTGTAAAGTTAGCGGATAAGGTACCGGTATTTCCAAATGTAAAAAATGAGCGGAGCATGCTTTATGTGGAGAATCTTGCGGAGTTTTTATATCTTTTGATCGAGAGTCAGAAGTCAGGAGTGTTTCTGCCGCAGAATGCCTCATACGTAACCACGGCACAGATGGTGGCAGCAATTGCTGCAGCAAAAGGGGAAAAAGTACATCTGTGTAACTGGATGAATCCGCTTGTGGCGCTGGCAAAAAAAATGCCTGGAAAGATCGGTGGTATGGCAGGAAAAGCGTTTGGATCTATGGTGATAGAACAGGAACTTAGCAGAGAAAAGATCGATGGATATCAGCGGTTCGGATTGAAGGATAGTGTGGAGAGAAGTGTTTGAGGATGAGAGTTCCGTTTCTTTGCAACAGAATACATTTGTGGCATAATAAATTCTGATAATCGCTTATAACAATGAAAAGGTGGCAGGATGTTAAAAAGATTAACAATCGGTTCCTATCGCGGATTGCGTAATCTGACGATGGAGAATCTTGGTCAGATCAACATTATAATTGGGGAAAATAATTCGGGAAAAACGTCCATATTAGAGGCTATTCAGTTATTTGACTACGCATAGATACTATGATGATTGGGTATCTGAAGTGACATTGAGGGAATGTGAGATGTTAAAACGGCTGGATGAGGCTGTGGGAAAGTTTATTGGGGTATAAAAAGGAGATAAAAACTTCATGTCAGATAAGGTTTTACTGGTGGCTTCTGTAGCATCCATGATACAGCAGTTCAACATGAGAAATATCGATATTTTGTTGCAGATGGGATATCAGGTAGAGGTGGCATGTAATTTTGCAGAGGGAAATACGTGTGCACCAGAACAGATCGATGAATTAAAAATAGAACTGGAATCAAAACAGGTTGTGTGGCATCAGATTGATTTTGCCAGAAATGTATTTAAACTTGGACAAAATGCAAGAGCGTACCGGCAGTTGAAAGAATTATTCAAAAAGAATCAATATCATTTTGTACATTGCCACAGCCCGATCGGCGGGGTGCTTGGCAGACTGGCCGCACATAAATATAAGACGCATGCAATCTATACTGCACATGGGTTTCATTTTTTTAAAGGGGCGCCGGCAAAAAACTGGCTGCTGTTCTATCCGGTGGAAAAATATCTGTCACGATATACAGATGAACTGCTGGTGATCAATCAGGAAGATTATGAGCTTGCAAAAAAGAAATTTCATATGAAGCAGCTTACTTATATTCCGGGTATTGGAGTAAATGTAACACCACACGATATGCCACAGGAAGCAAAGAATAAAAAAAGACAGGAACTTGGTATACCTGAGAGTGCTTTTCTGATCGTACAGGTGGCAGAATTTACAGCAAATAAGAACCAGAGAACTGTCATAAAAGCATTGGAAAAAATGAAAAAAGCTGATATTTATTATGTGATGTGTGGGATTGGACCGGAAAAAGAAGAACTTGAACAGTATGTGAAAGAGCACCATTTAGAAAAAAATGTACAATTTGCCGGATTCCGCAGTGATGTACATGAAATTCTACAGTGTGCGGACTGTTTTGTTTTGTCGTCGTTCAGAGAGGGATTATCCGTTGCATTGATGGAAGCAATGACAGAAGGGCTTCCTGTTGTGTGCAGCAGAATCAGAGGAAATGTTGATCTGATCGAAGAGGGTGTGGGAGGCTATCTGGTGGCACCGGGAGAAGAAAGTGAGTACAGAATAGCATTTACAAAATTATATGAGATGAAAAAAAATGAACCACAGAAATTTGAAAAAATGGGACAGGCGAATCAGTGCAAAATAAAAGAGTTTAGCAAAGAAAATGTGGATGAAATCATGAAGAAAGTATATCAGGTGTGAGCAATATGTTCAGTGTTATTATTCCGGCATATAATAGTGAAAAAACGATAGAAAAGACATTGGATTCGTTGCAGAATCAGACAAAACCAGAACTGATTCAGGAAGTGATCATAATTAATGACGGATCTACAGACGGTACGAAAGATAAGGTGGAGCAGTATAAAAGCCGTCAAGATTGTATTTTGAACATTATTTTATATAATCAGCGAAATACAGGTGTGGCGGCTGCAAGAAATGCAGGAATCCGTATGGCAACAGCAGATTATCTGGCATTCCTGGATTCAGATGATTGCTGGGTGCCTGAAAAATTGGAAATGCAGGAGAAAGTTTTTAAGAAAAATCCCAGGATTGATCTGCTGTGTGGAGGAATGGAAGAAGGACCTCTTAAAATTTTATTTCATAAAGATCATGTACTACATCACTTATCACTGAAAGAATACTGCACAAAAAGCGTTATATTTACTTCAACAGTTGTGATTCGTCGATCAAGAGTAAAGGATGCAGGATATTTTGATGAGTCCATGCAGTACTGTGAAGATATGAATTATTATCAGCGATTTTTTGAATGGGATCAGGTGTATTATTTGCCTGAGAAGCTGGTTGATTATGGCATTGGAAGAAAATATTATGGGCAGAGTGGATTGTCGTCTCATTTGAAAGAGATGCATTGTGGGCGAAAAAGAAATTTTCAGATATTGAGAAGAAAAAAAAAGATTTCTTTTACATTTTATATTGTGATGATTGTATTTGGTGAAATTAAGTTTTTGAGACGCAAGATGATTATAAACAGACAAAAGTAAATGTAAAGGCAACTATTGGAATTTAAAATAAGTTATGTTATAATATAGCAGTTTTATATGAAAAATATAGGAAGAAAAGAGGAATCAGAGCGAGTAATGAATAAAATGAAAACAAGATGTCAGGTGTTGTATAATTACAGATATCTGATCAAACAGCTGGTAACGAAAGATATAAAGTTAAAGTATAGAAGAAGTTTTCTGGGATATGTATGGAGCGTATTAAATCCATTAATGGTTATGGTCGTTATGTATTTAGTATTTTCCAAAATGTTCCGTTTTAATATAGACAATTATTCTGCATATCTTATCATTGGACAGACGTTGTTTACATTTATGACAGAAGCAACAAATCAGGCGATCTTTTCCATTACAGGAAATGGACCATTATTGAAAAAGGTTTATGTTCCTAAATATGTGTTTACCTTATCTAAGGTTACGAGTTCTTTGGTCAACTTAGTCTTTTCTCTGGGAGCTATGATTATTGTATTTGTTATTACTAAGGTACAGTTCTCATGGGCAATGCTGTTTTTTCCGGTTATTTTAATGGAAGTATATATTTTCAGCCTTGGTCTTGGCTTGTTTTTGGCGGAGGCAGCTGTATTCTTCAGAGATATACAGTATATTTATAATGTACTGACAACGGCATGGATGTATTTGACACCTATTTTCTATCCGATGGAACAGTTACCGGAATCAGTGCAGAAAGCAATTAAAATTTTTAATCCTATGTATCAGTATATCACACAGTTCCGTACGATATCACTTCATCAGACATTACCGGCTGCAGGAGATGTGGTATACGGATTTGCGATAGCATTTGTCTTTCTGATTGTTGGATCATGGGCATTTATAAGAAAACAGGACGATTTTATTTTATATATCTAGGAGAATGAAGATGGATGACAAGAATATTGTTATTGATGTGTCGGATGTAACAGTGCGTTTTAACCGTGCATCACAGCAGGTCAATAATTTAAAAGAATATGTAATAAAAATGGTAAAAAAAGAACTGATGTTTCAGGAATTCCTTGCCCTACAGAATGTAAGCCTTCAGGTTCGGAAAGGGGAAGCATGGGGAATCGTAGGAACGAATGGTTCCGGAAAATCCACATTGTTAAAGCTGATCTGTGGTATCTTAAAACCGTATAAGGGCAGTGTGAGCCTTTCGGGAACGATCGCACCTCTGATTGAGTTGGGAGCCGGATTTGACGGTGAACTGACTGCCCGCGAGAATGTTCTGCTGAATGGAACACTGTTGGGGTACTCAGAGAGTTTTATGAAAGAGCAGTTTGAGGAAATCATTGATTTTGCTGAATTATGGGATTTTCTGGATATGCCGATCAAGAATTACTCTTCCGGTATGGCGGCAAGACTTGGATTTGCTGTGGCAACGATGGTTCAGCCGGATATCCTGATCTGTGACGAGGTATTATCCGTAGGAGATTATAAGTTTCAGGAAAAATGCGAAAAACGTATGAAACATATGTTAGAAACAGGAACAACATTATTATATGTGTCACATTCTATAACATCTGTACAGAATTTATGTGATCATGCATTGTGGCTTGACAAAGGACATGTGAAAATGTGTGGTGATGCTGATACAATTTGTGATGCATATATGAATTTCTAAACGAAGAATGATAAGAGGATTCTATGAGTGAGATAAAATTATTTGTAACCCATACGCCAAATCGCAATACAGTGAGAATAGAGCATCCACTGATGTATAATGTAATAGCGGGAAGTGCCTTTCTGACTCAGTCAGTTCCGGAAGGAATGCTTTTGGATAATGAGGGGGACAATATTTCATTTAAGAACAAATCTTATTGTGAACTGACGACACAATATTGGGCGTGGAAAAATCAAACTGCAGATTATTATGGTTTTTGCCATTACCGCAGATATTTTTCCTTTTCCAAAGTGAATCTGCAGGAAGCTGATTGTGGCTGCCTGATTTACCCGGTTTTGAGTGAAAACGTGAAACAGGAACTTTGTATGGATGAAGCATCCATGAGACAGACGATTGAGCAGTATGATTTTCTGATTGCAAAAGGGATTCCGGTAAATGCATTACAGGCGAAGTCTGTGTATCAGCATTATAAGAATGCACCGGAACTCCATATAGAAGATTTAGATCTTTTTCTTTCTATTATTCGTGAAAAATATCCCGAACTGAATGACGTGGCTGAAAAATATGTGCATGGGAAAATCTTTTACCCATGCAATATGTTTATTATGAATAAAGAATTATTCTTTCAGTATTCTAAGATGCTGTTTGATATTCTGGATGAATTTGAACAGAGATGTGATATGAGCAGATATTCCAGAGAAGGTTTGCGCACACCGGGGCATTTAGGGGAACGCATGACGGGAATCTTTTTTGAATATCTGAAACAAAAAGGCGGATATCGTCTGGGACAGCTGCAGATGGCACAGATTGAACAAAATGAAGGTACTTCAAAAATCAGTGTGTCAGAAGACGATGAAATACCGGTTGTGTTAGCTGCCAATCAAGGATATGTTCCAATTTTATATACATGTCTGCAGTCGATTGCAGACCATATATCGGAACAAAGAGATTATAAAATATATATTTTTCATACTGATATTGAGCCGGAAAGCCAAAATGAAATAAGAAAACTTAAAAAGAAAAATTTCGATGTTTCTTTTGTTAATGTAAGGAGCCGGGTGGCTGGATATCAGTTAAAAGCGAAAGAACATATTTCCACGGAAACATTTTATCGTTTTCTGATTCTTGATATTTTAAAGATGTATCCGAAAGTGGTATACTTGGATTGTGACATGATCATCCGGCGTGATATCGCAGAGCTATATGATGTTAAACTCGGTGATAATATGTTGGCAGCAGTGATTGATCCGGATTTCGCAGGACAATGTAACGGAGCGAATGCTGACACACTTGCTTATTGCAGAGACGTCTTAAAATTAAAGGATCCTCTTGCTTATTTTCAGGCTGGTGTATTAGTGTTCCATATGGGGCAAATAGCAGATAAGATTAGTGTTCAAAAATTATTTGAAATGTCAGATACTGGAATTTACAAATATTCCGACCAGGATATTTTGAATATCGTATGTGAGGGTAAAGTTACTTATCTGAATATGCAGTGGAATGTTTTGACAGACTGTAATAAATATCGCTGGCAGCATGTGATCAAATCGGCACCTTATTATGTTATGGATGCTTATGAGAATGCCAGAAAGGATCCATATATCATCCATTATGCAGGTGCGGCAAAGCCCTGGAAAAATCCAAAAGATGATTTTGCAAAGGAATTCTGGAAGGTGGCACGCAGGACGCCTTATTATGAAGAGTTAATTTATGATCTGTGTGGGCAGGAAAAAAGAAAAGGTAATCCGGGAACGGCTGTGGTAAATGTGATGAGAAAAACGGCGAAAAAGATTTTACCACAGGGAAGCTGGATACGGCGGACAGTCGGAAATTTATATTGGAAATTAAAATAAACAGGAGAAAAAAGTTATGATGTATGATTATCTGATTGTAGGAAGTGGACTTTATGGAGCGGTTTTTGCCTGTGAAATGAAAAAGAGAGGGAAAAAGTGTCTGGTTATTGATAAGAGAAACCATATTGGTGGAAATATCTACTGTGAAAAGATAGATGACATTAATGTACATAAATATGGCGCACATATTTTCCATACTTCAAATAAAAAAGTGTGGGAATACATTAACCAGTTTGCAGAGTTTAATAATTATATTAACTCACCGATTGCAAGATATAAAGATGAATTATACAACCTTCCGTTTAATATGAATACATTCAGCAAAATGTGGGGGATTGTTACACCACAGGAAGCAAAAGACATCATTCAGTTACAGATCGCAGATTTAAATATTACGGAACCGAAAAACCTCGAAGAACAGGCATTATCCCTTGTCGGACGTGATGTCTATGAAAAACTGATCAAGGGATATACGGAAAAACAGTGGGGAAGAGACTGCAAAGACCTGCCGGCTTTTATCATCAAACGTCTGCCGTTACGTTTTACTTATGACAACAATTATTTTAATGACCGCTATCAGGGAATCCCGATCGGTGGATACACAGCCATCATTGAAAAAATGTTAGAGGGAACAGAGATATTACTTAATACAGATTATAAAGAGTTTACTGCAAAGAACGGACAGGTCGCAGATAAAGTTCTGTATACAGGAATGATCGATGAATATTATGACTATAAACTGGGTGTCTTAGAGTATCGTTCCGTCCGGTTTGAGCAGGAACGTTATGAGATGGAAAATTATCAGGGAAATGCTGTCGTGAATTACACAGACAGAGAAGTTCCATATACGAGAATCATCGAACATAAACATTTTGAATATGGAAAACAGCCTGTTACAATTATTTCCAAAGAGTACTCGAGTGAGTGGCATAAGGGAGATGAACCTTATTATCCGGTAAATAACGAGAAAAATAATTCACTTTATGAAAAATACCGCCAGCTTGCCGAGAGTGAGAACAATGTCATTTTTGGCGGAAGACTTGGTAATTATAAATATTATGATATGGACAAAGTGATCGAAGCGGCATTAGATAAAATTGAGGAGTTAAAATAAAAATGAGTGATATTAAGATTTTTGTGACACATACCCCAAACCGTGATACGATGCGTGTTAATAATTCGTTATTTTATAATGTGATTGCAGGAAGTGATTTTCAGACGAAAGAAGTACCGGAAGGTGTGTATCAGGATAATCAAGGGGACAATATTTCGTCTTTGAATAAATCATATTGTGAACTTACAACTCAGTACTGGGCATGGAAAAACATGCAGGCAGATTACTATGGATTTTGCCATTACCGACGATTTTTCTCTTTTAGTGAAAAAAAGATCAAAGAGACATCATGGGGAACGATTGAATATGATTTCCTGGATCAGAAGGCAATGGATGAACTGGCATTGCATGAAAAAGCAGTGCAGGATTATATTGAAAAGTATGATTTCTTGATTGCCAAAGGTGTACCTACTTCTGATATGAATGCAAAGAGCGTTTATGAGCATTATAAAAAGGCACCGGAGTTACATATCGAGGATGCAGAGTTATTTTTAAAAATCATAGATGAAAAGTATTCATATCTGAGTGAGACAGCCAGAGAACTTTTTGAAGGTCATACGTTTTATCCATGCAACATGTTTATTGCCAAAAAAGAACTTTTTGAGGATTATTCGAAAATTCTTTTTGATGTGTTAGAAGAATTTGAAAAGCGTGCGGATATGAGCGAGTATTCCAGAGAGGGATACCGCACGACTGGTCATTTAGGAGAAAGATTGGCGGGTATCTATTATATGTACCTGAAAAAACAGGGAAAGTACCGCCTGGGAGAGTTGCAGATTGCATTGATTCACAATGCAGATGCAGAGACAGAAGTTACACAGGCAACAGATGGGGATGTAGTACCGGTAGTACTTGCAGCAAACCAGAAATATGTTCCGATTTTATATACCTGTGCACAGTCGATCGTGGAACATACAAGTCATGACCGGAAGTATGAGATTTATGTATTCCATACAGATATCAATGCTGACAGCCAGAAAATGTTTACGGACAGATTGAATAGAGCGAATGTGAGATTTATTTTCGTGAATGTGAGCAGCAGGGTCGCCGGCTACGTCTTGCAGGCAAAGCAGCACATTACAACAGAAACATTTTACCGTTTCCTGATCCTTGATATTCTAAAGGTATATCCGAAAGTAGTATATCTGGATTGTGATATGATCATCTGTCATGATGTAGCAGAACTTTACGATACAGATATGGGAAACAGTCTGATTGCGGGTGCACTTGATCCTGATTTTGCAGGACAGTGTAATATGAAAAATTCAGAAATGCGTCAGTATTGTAAAAATACACTGGGACTCGAAAATCCGTTTGTATATTTTCAGGCGGGAGTACTTGTGTTTAATGTTACAGAGATGAGTAAAGTTGTGACAGTGGACAAACTACTCGAAATGTCGGATACAGGAATTTACCGTTTTTCAGATCAGGATATTCTGAATGTGGTATGTAAAGACAGGGTAACTTATCTGGATATGAAATGGAATATGATCTTTGACTGTGATCATTTCCGCTGGCAGAAAGTGATTAAATACGCACCGTATTATATTTTGGATGCCTATGAAAATGCGAGAAAAGATCCATATATTATTCATTATGCCGGATTTTTGAAGCCGTGGATGAAACCGGATGAAGATTTTGGATATGTATTCTGGGACATGGCGAGAAAAACACCATATTATGAGCAAATTTTAAGTGGAATGCAGCATCAGGGCGGCGGTCAGAATGTGACAGTAGATACAGTAATTGAAGCAAGAGCATTTAAGAGAACCAGAAAGCTGCTGATGAAAATATTTCCACAGGGAAGTGGAATTCGAAGAACGTTAGGGAAGATGTATTGGAGAATTTTTGGATAAATAGTGGAGTAGTATGAAAATGGAAGAAGGAAAAATTAGTGTTATTGTTCCGATTTATAAGGTAGAGAATTATTTAAATCGTTGTGTAGAGTCAATTCGAAAGCAGACATACCGTAATTTGGAAATCATACTTGTAGATGATGGATCACCGGATGCATGTGGGGAGATGTGTGACAGGTATGCGCAGGAAGATTCGCGGATTCGGGTGATCCATAAGGAAAATGGTGGATTATCAGATGCACGGAATGCAGGCATTGAGGTGGCTGCCGGAGAGTACATAGCTTTTATTGACAGTGATGACTGGATAGATGATAAGATGTATGAGGTATTATATCATACTTTATTGAAATATGATGCTGATATTGCAGAATGCAGCTATCGAAATCTATATGCGGACTGTATTGTTGAAGAAACAGCCTGTACCGGAAATGTGGTAGAAGGCGATAATATTTTTGCGTTGGAGGCAATGCTTGACTGGCATTACTTTAAACCCAATGCGTGGAATAAGCTTTATAAGCGTAGTGTGATTGCGGATGTCAGATATCCGAAAGGCAAACTTCATGAAGATGAATATACGACCTATAAATATATGTATAATGCCAGAAAGTTAGTATATATAGATTTTTCATTTTATAACTATGACAGAAGACGAACAGACAGTATTACAGGTGAAAAATTCAGAGAGGCAAATCTTGATGCTTGCTGGGCATTTCGTGAGAGAGTAGATTTTTTTGAAAAGCATGGGATAAAGTCATTAGAAAGGAAAATGAATGATATTTATTGCTGGATTCTTTTAGACCGGATTTATCAGTGCTATCGTCAGCAGGTGAATGGACCGAAAGTAAAAGCACTTGTAGAACAGGCAAGGAAAGACGTGGACTATTTGCAACAGCATGATGTTGATCCGTGGTATATTGAGGAATTTAAACTTTTGTCAAAAGGGCTTGAGAAGTATGGTATGGCAAGGAGTGTGCGTGAAAGAAAATGAAAAATGAGAAGGTCAGTATTATTGTTCCAGTGTATAATGCAGAACAATATCTTGGGTATACGATCACATCGATACTGAAACAGACATATAAAAATATAGAAATTATTTTGGTTAATGATGGATCGAAGGATGATTCACTTATCATATGCCAGAACTATGCTGCAATTGATGACAGAGTTAAAGTTCTGGATGTCCCAAATGGTGGAGTCAGCAATGCGCGAAACTGTGGAATTGAGTCGGCGACAGGAGAGTATATCCAGTTTGTTGATTCAGATGATGTGATAACAGAAAATATGACGGAACGACTGGTAGATACAATGCATATCTATGAAGCTGATATGGTAGTCTGTGGAATGCGTTATATGGTATTAGAAGGAAACAGACCTGTCAGTTCCAATGACTGGCTGCCACAGTATCTTGGAAAAGAATGTGTACTTTCGAGAGAAAAGTTTCTGGGTGATTTTTCAAGAATATTATTGTATACTGTGCTGCTTGAAGGACCATGTAATAAATTATATAAACGGGAATATTTTGACAAGTACGGATTGTGTTTTCCACTTGATAAGGAACTGGGAGAAGATTTTTTACTGAACTTACAATATTTTTCCCGATTAAAAAGAATTGTATTTATTTCAGACGTTCTCTATTACTATCTGCAATGGGGAAAAAATTCACTGACAACATGTTACAGAAGCAAAATGTTTGACAATCAGGTTTCTTTGCTGCAGGAATATGAAAAATTTTTACGTGTGCAATGTGTGTGGAAAGATGAGAATATTACCTTTTTTTACCAGTATGCTGTGGGACATGTAGTTCGTTGTATGAATATGTTGTTTGATTCCAGAAATGATGGAGAAGATGGTCAGATTAAGGCGGAACTATTTCGGATATTAGATAATGATTCAGTTATTACATGGATTGAAAATGCTGAATGGATTCCGGAAGGCTATGAATGGCTGAAAGATTGTGTGAAAAATGTTGATGTCGGATTTGCATTTGACAGATTAATGGATATGAGCAGGCAGAAAAGTGTGCCTGATGTTGTGGTTCAGGAGACGAGGCAGGTATATTATCCGGGGAAAGCGAATCAGAAAATGGGTCAGATACTGCGGCGTGTAAACAGTGTTTTAGATAATGAGAGAATTGCCAAAACGATTGAGAGTTTAGAGCAGGATGGCATTAAAACGACAATCTCAAAAGTGGGAATAAGCTGCCGCTATCGGATGTCGAAAGCCATATTTGGCGAAGATGAGAATAAATAAAACCAATGATATGGAGGTAAATATTTTATGAAGAACAGCGAATTGGAACAGAGATTAAAAGAATGTAATTATAGATTATCTAAAATGGATGAAAGAATAAAAAGACTGGAAGAAGAGAATGAGCAGCTGAGACAAAATAAAGAAGTGGAAGCTGTAAAGCCGGAAGCTGTAAAGCCGGAAGCTATAAAACCAGAAGCTGAAAAATTTCCAATGTCGTCAGAAGAAGTAGATAGATTGAATAACAGAATAAAGGCGTTAAGTGATGAACTGTATGAGTATATAGGAAATCAGATCAGACAGCAGGCTTCTTATACGGATGAAAATAAAGAGCATTTAGAGAAGAGAATCAAGGGACTTAGTGATGAGTTATATGAATATATTGGAGAGCAGATTCAGAGACAGAAAGAATTTATTGAAACAAATTTATGCAGATAAAAAATGGTATGTGAGTATTTTTCCATGTTTAATTTCAATATTTGGATGGATTCAGTTGGAATTAAGCTGCAGTTGGGATGATAAACAGTCTTTTTGGAATATGTCCGGCAAATATATAGGACTTAATATACTGACAATATTGGTTATAAATTTAATATTGTTAATGATTTGTAATAGGATATGGCTGTCCACTCTTTTAGGAGAGATTTTATGTTGTGTCTTATCAATAATTAATTATTTTGTGATAAAATTTCATGGATTACCATTTTCTATAATGGAAATAAAAAATACAAAAGCTGCTATAGATGTAATGCAGGGATATGATATAAAAATAAATGCTTGTATTAGTATAATACTCGTAATTTTTGCTGTTAGTTTTGTATTGATTTTATTTGTAAAAAAAGAGGAAAAAAACAGTGTTAAAACCAAAAAAAATATTTTTAAGCGTGATGCTATCATTGTTTTGGCTGCAGTGTGTGTTTTTTATTTTGGATATTTTTCTGCAAATCCTGTCAAACCTAAAAAAACAATTGGATGGTCATGGAAAGAAGCTTATTTTCAATATGGATATACGGCATGTTCTATAGAAATGATTATTTCGACACGAAATGTCGTTAATAAACCAGAAGGATATTCATTAGAAAAAGTTGAGAATATAAATATAGAAGAGAATGAACAACAAAGAGTGAATCAAACACCGGATGTTATTCTAATATTAAATGAGACATTTTATGATTTAAAAATGATAACAGATATAGAGACTGATCATGAGTATATGTCTGGAATCAAATCTTTAGATAATAGTGTTCATGGATATGCAGTTGTTCCATTACCAGGAGGCGGAACAAATTGCTCGGAATATGAGTTCTTGACGAGTAACTCGTTACAATTAATGCCTGGAGTAACACCATTTAATGTTCTTGATTTAAAAAATGCAAATACTGTAGTTTCTCATATGAAAAATTTAGGATATAGGACATTAGGAGCACATGGTTCAGGTGCGCTTAGTTATTCTCGTAATCGGGCGTATCCAGACATTGGGTTTGATAGAATATATTTTATGGAAGATTTTGAAAATATTGAATATTATGGGGAACGTTGGTATGCAACAGATTTAAGTTTATATAACAATATGATCAACTGGTATGATAATAATAGTGAAGATCCTCAATTTATGTATTTATTAACAATGCAGAATCATGGTGGTTGGGATATGAATAATCCAGAAAAAGACACTGTTCATGTATTAAATGATTATGGTGAGTATACAGATCAAATTAATGAGTATCTAACAAGTATCAAATTATCAGATGAGGCATTTATGTATTTAGTAAATTATTTTAAAACAATAGACAGACCAGTTGTAATTTGTATGGTAGGAGATCATTCACCGGCATTTGCTAAGGACATTGTGGATAAAAAGTATGAAAATGATAAAAAAATAAGGTTGAGAGAAACTCCATTTATAATATGGTCTAATCAAAAAATAGATGAAACAACTCAGGAAACAATAAGTATGAATTATTTAGTTCCGCTCATTTTTGAAAAGATGGGAATAAAAGAGTCTTCATATTATACATATATGAACCAATTGAGAGAAGATATTCCAATATTAACATCCTATGGTGATTATTATGATTCAAAGGGAAATGAATATTCGTATGATGAAGAATCAGTTTATACAGATAGAGTTAACAATTATTTTTATTTAGAGTATAATAATTTAAATAAAAAACAGATAAAGGAAATATTTGAATAAAAATACAGATATAGGAACGAGGAGTATACAAATGAAATTAGAAAAAAAGGCTTTAGGAATATCACTATATCTTTTTATAGCATCTTTTTTTTCAGAAAGATTATGGTTTAATTCCGATCATTTAAATCTTCATAATAGTATATATATAATAACCAAAGTAATGCTGTTATTTACGTTGATTATATTAGGACAGGTATTATATAAAGGAATTATTAGGGTTTTGCAAAAAGATGAAAATGCTGTTTTTTTCGCAAAAGTCTTTTTTGTTTATTTTATACTTCTCATAACAGTTCTATTATTGATTTGGCCTGGAATTTGGCGTTGGGATGAATTTTGGATGATTGATGGCAGTAAATGGTTTTATGTTGCGGCAGCGCAAAATTTTTTGATGTCTTTTTTTTACATTTGCTGTTTGAGTATTTTACCTTTTCCGGCAGGAATAATTATTATACAGTTACTTTGTGTTTCAGGAATGGTAGCATATTTTGTGGTCAATATATATAAGTGGATAATAAAGGATAAAAAAATAGCATCTTTAACGCTTATTCCGTTTCTTTTGTTCCCAGTTATAGATAGTAATTTATATCCATTAAGATGTACCTTGTATGCCTTTGTTGAATTAACATTATTGTCAATGATATTATTTAAGGTAATTGAATTTCAGAAGGAGCAAGAAAAAAAAGTTTCGAATATATTTATTTTTGTTTATATTATATTTAGTATAATTTTGTCAGTCATGAGAACAGAGGGAAAATATTATATCATTTTAGCTCCAGTACTTTATATATGGTTTTTAGGAAAGTATTCAAATTCAAGACAAAAATTAGCTGTTGTATGTGTTGTTCTTATATGTTCATTGGCAGGAAATAATTATCAAAATAAAATAATGCAAGAACAGATTGGAGATAGAAATACAATCGTATCTACACTTAATTATTTACAATATATTTTAAAGGATGATAACTTAAAAAATCAAGAAACAGAAATGCTTGATAATGTAAATAAGGTTGTGGCAATAGAAGTGTTAGAACAATATGGTCCCAATTCTGTATGGGATTCAACGAAAAATTTAATTCGTAAAGATGATTATAGTAGAGATGATTATAGTAACTTCATGAAAACATATGCAAAATTGGTATTCAAACATCCAATTGAATTTATGAAAGTACAGGTTCCTATCTTTTTTAAAGCAAATGCAATTAGTTTAGATTATCAAAATCAGTTTATTAAAGAAACCGAAAACTTATTTGATGAGAATTCACAAGATTATACTCAAGATATTGTAGTGTTATTTAGGGATGATTATTTTTCAAGGGCTTGCTTTAGCAACATAAGGAAAAAGATAATACAAATTCTGGAATTTAAGGCAAGCATATTTTCGAATACACCGTTAGAAATTTTTCGGATACTTGGTTATAATTCGATACCAGCAATTTTGTGTTTAGTAGGTTTTTTTATTTGGTTTATTAAACAAAAAAGGATTAAGGCAGCATTTTTGTTTATTGTACCATTAATAAAACTCCCGTTAATTGTTGCAACAGCTCCGGATAGTTTTTTTATGTATTATTTTTCGATATATTTAATTGGACAATGTGTATTATTTGTGATTTTAATCAAAAAAGTTATATATGATAAAGCATCAAGATTACAGAAATAAGATGTGAAAAGACAGGAGAAAGGAAAAATGTTAATTATTGCAATTGTTCTGGTTTGTTTGGCCCATTTTATCCGAACGCTAAGATGGGAGCTTTTCGTAAAAACATATGAAAAACCAAATACGAAAAATTTATTACAGTCTTTGTCAATTGGATATTTTATCAATTCATTTATTCCATTCAAGGCGGGGGATTTAGTCAGAGCCTGGATTTCAGGAAGAAAAATGAAGAATGGGAGAGGGTTTGCACTGGCAACCGTTATTGTAGACCGCTATTTAGACATTTTGGTTGTAGGTATTCTGTTTGCGATTTTTTCAGCTTTTAATTTAGACAGTGCAGATTCGGTCTGGTTTTATATGTTTTTGGCAGTCGGCGTTTTAGCAGTTACTTTACTGGTATACATATTACGTGGGTATGTAAAAAAAATATTGAAAAATATTGCGGGCATTTTCAATGCAAGAATTGAAATACGTTTGTTGAGATTTTTCTGGTCGTTGATCTGGAGTTTTAAAGATATTTTTAAAAAGATATCAAAGACCCAGTTATTATTGGAAACATTAGGAATGTGGATTTTGTACCTTACGTCTTATTATTGTTTTGCTGCATTTTTAAGCCACCAGGGATCTAATATGAACTGGCTGGATGTATTTTACATGCTATTTACAAAGAACAGTATTCATGTTGGAAGTCTCGGAGCAATAACGGTTACGCAGGGAATGTTGAATACGCAGATGATATGGACTGGCATTTATTTATTTGCTCCGATTGTGATATTATTTGTCATTTCCCTGTGTTTGAAGTCTAAAAATGATGGAAGTGTAGATTCGGAAGAATCGTATTTGAATTTGATACCGCAATTGGATGAGGATGAACGACGGAACTTTTTGGAAACCTATTTTTCAAATGAGCGGCGTGAGTATATAGAGAGTTATCTGAAGATCAATCAAAATATATTGATTATTCGTGACTATTCTGCAGGTTCTAATGCGACGACAATGCTTTGTATGAATAATGGAAAAAATTTCTTCCGTAAATATGCATTTGGCGCAGATGGAGATAAGTTATATCAGCAGATTGAGTGGCTGCAGCGTTTTAAGGATATTATACCTTTGCCGGATATTATGCAGTATCAAAAGCAGGATACTTTCTGTTACTACGATATGCCATATGACAGTCAGGCAGTTGGATTGTTTGATTATGCACATTCTATGCCAAAAGAAAATGCGTGGAAATTTATAAAAAAAGCGACGGAATGTCTGGAAAATTCTTTATACAAAGTAAATCAAAGACCGGCAGATAAAGCAACCATTGATGAATATATTAAGTCTAAAGTAAATAAAAACCTGGATAAAATTATGAATGCAAAATATTTGAAGCGTCTTATGGAGTATGATGATATCATCATTAATGGACGAAGTTTTCATAATTTGCCATATTATTTACAATATCTGTCAGAAGAACATTTATCTGATATTTTTAAAAATGATACATATTCAGAGATTCATGGTGATCTCACGATTGAGAATATTATCTGTACAAGAAATGCAGATGGAGAGGATGATTTTTATATCATAGATCCGAATACCGGAAATGTGCATGATTCTTCAAATCTTGATTATGGAAAACTGTTGCAGTCGATACATGGTGGTTATGAATTTTTGATGGCAACAAAGAATGTGAGCATTGAAAGAAATCGAATTAATTTTGTATTTACTAAATCAGAGGCATATACATATTTATATGATATGTTGGACAAGTATATGCGGGAACATTTTGCAAAAGAACGCGTAAAGAGTATTTATTATCATGAGATCATACACTGGCTGAGATTAATGCCTTATAAAATTGAAAAAAATGGAAAAAGGGTATTGCTGTTTTATGCCGGAATGCTTATGGTAATGAATGATGTTATCAATAATTTTGAAGAGGAAAAATAGATGAAGACACGACTGGCACTATTTGATCTGGATGGAACATTATATGATACGAGAAGAGTCAATTTTCTTTCATATCAAAAAGCATTAGAACAGTTTGGATATACGATGGATTATGAGTATTTTGCAAATCAGTGTAATGGGAGACATTATAAAACATTTCTTCCAGAGATTATGCAGAGTGAGACCCATATGGAAGAAGTGCATGAATTAAAAAAGAAATATTATGGTGATTTTCTTTCAGAAACAGTGGAAAACAAACACTTATTTGAGATTATCAATGCAATCCGTAACGAGTATTATATTGTTCTGGTTACGACTGCTTCGAGAAAAAACAGTGAGGATATATTAAAATATCATAATCGTCTTGATGAGTTTGATCTTATTATTTCGCAGGAAGATGTAAAAAAGAAAAAACCGGATCCGGAAGGATTTTGTAAGGCCATGGATTATTATCAGATTTTGAAAGAAGATACAATTATTTTTGAAGATTCGGATGTGGGAATAGAGGCAGCAGAGAAAAGTGGGGCAACAGTTTTTGTAGTCAGGGGCTTTGCTTAACAGGGAAAAAGAGTATGAGAAAATTATTAAAGCAGGGAATTGCATTTGTTGGAATCAGTGGAATTGGCTGGATCATGGATTTTGTGATATTTAATCTGTTGAATTTAAGGTCATCCTATGTTGCAGTGAATAATATGATCAGTTCACTGGTCGCAGTATGCTTTGTATTTTGTGTATCTACCAGAAAAACATTTGTACAAAAGGATGGCGGAATTCCTCTGAAGGTAAAATTTGTAATTTATATTTTATATCAGATCATATTGATATTATTGGTGTCGCAGCTTTTAGCGTTAATTGCAGCAGGGTTGTATCAGACTTTTTGTGGAAGTATCATTGGTGATTTTTCTGCGATGGCTGCTAAGATTTTAGTAACCCCATTAACGATGTGTATGAACTTTTTGGTAATGAAATTATTGATAGAAAGGATTTAGAGATGAAAGAAAAAATACTGGTTTTTATCCCAATGTATAACTGTGAAAAGCAGATTGTAAGAGTTTTAGATCAGTTGAATGGTGAAATAAAAAAATATATTTCAGAAGCGATAATTGTCAATAACAGGAGTACAGATAATGGAGAGCAGGCCGCTATAGAAAAGATAAAAAAAATGAATGCAGGTTTTCCGATTAAAGTATTAAAAAACAGAGAAAATTATGGTTTGGGTGGATCGCATAAGGTAGCATTTAATTACGCAATTGAGAATAATTTTGATTATATTATCGTACTTCATGGAGATGATCAGGGAAGTATCGGTGACTTTATTCCGTTGCTTCAAAGTGGCAAATATAAAGAATATGATTGTTGTTTAGGGGCACGTTTTATGAAAGGGTCGAGGCTTATTGGATATAGTAAACTTCGGATTTGGGGAAATTATGGATTTAATTTACTGTTCTCTCTGGTTGTGCATAAATCGGTGAAAGATCTTGGCTCTGGATTAAATTTATATAAGGTTAAAACATTAAAAAGTAAATATTATATGCAGTATCCGGACACATTATATTTTAATGATTTAATGATACTTGCATCTTGTTATTATAAACAGAAAATGGTGTTTTATCCAATTTCCTGGAGAGAAGAAGACCAGGTTTCGAATAACAAATTATTGAATTTTTCTTGTTCTCTTTTAAAAATGCTTTGGAAATATATGAAAAATAAAAAAAATTATATTGAGCAGGATATGAGGACAAAAAAAATAGATGAGTATTTAGCAGAAGAAATATATATAAATCAGATATAGGGAGGAAAATATAAATGAAAATAATGATAACAGGTGCGGCAGGATTTATTGGTTCACAGTTGGCACATACACTATGGAAGAATGGTGCAGAATTAATTTTGATTGACAATTTCTCATATGGAAAAATGGATAATCTTGAGTTTGAAGATCATAGTTTTGCAAATGAGATTATAAAAATGGATATTAGAGATAAGGATGGCATAGCAGATCTTCTCAAGGCTGGAGATGTAGATTATATTTATAATATTGCTGGTATTGCACCGCTTCCTGATTGTCAGACTGATCCACAGCAGGCAATAGATGTAAATGTTATTGGAACTGTGAATTTATTGGAGAATGGAAGAAAATATGGCATAAAGAAACTTATTTTAGCAAGTACAAATGCAATGTATGAGAATGAAACAGAGTTTCCGACCGTGGAAAATAATTTTAAACAACCGACACTTATTTATCCTAATACTAAATATGTAGCAGAGAGATTTTGTGAATCTTACTGTAAAACATATGGTATGAATGTTACGTGCTTAAGATTTTCTAATGTTTATGGTCCGCATATAGATTGCTTAAGAAAGCAACCTCCTTTTGTAGCATATATGATTCGGGAATTATATTACGATAGGACACCGATATTCCATTCTGATGGAAATCAGAGAAGAGATTATATTTATGTAGATGATTTAGTACGCCTTGCTATTTTAGCGCAGGAAGGTGAAGGTTTTGATTGTGTAAATGTGGCATCAAATGTAAATTATTCTGTAAATGAGATGTATGCGATTGCTTCAAAAATCATGAATAAGGATATTAAGGCAGAATATGCAGATGATGCACATTATTGGGAAAAATATCCTGATTTATATAGTGGTGCATATCCGATAAAAAATGAAATTTTAGCACATGAAATTAATAAATATTCTCTTTGTGATAATGCACATGCAAAAGAAAAATATGGATGGGTTCCTGAAATTGATATGGAAGAAGGACTGAGAAGAGTCATTGAAAATGAGTGTGAGTTGTTAAGCAGATTAGGAGAAAAGTAAAACATGAAAAGATTAAATGTAATAATGCCTATGGGTGGTGGCGGCACCAGATTTGGAAATCATGGATTTAATGTACCGAAACCTTTAATTGAGATTTATGGGAAACCGTTTTTTTACTGGGCAACACAGTCACTGATCAAAAATATTGAAATCGAAAGCCTTACATTTGTTGTATTAAAAGAGCATATTGAAAAATTTGCGATTGACCAGAGAATTAAAGAATTTTATCCGGATGCCAGAATCAATGTGATTCCGGAAGTATTACCTGGAGCTGTACTGACTTGCAAGGCGGGTGTGACCAATATAGAGAATGATAAACCGATCATTTTTAATGATTGTGACCATTTGTTTTTGTGCAGTTCATTTTATGAATTCTGCAAAAATAACGAATTTGAGACGATTGATGGAGGCTTATTGACTTTCAAATCGCATGATCCAAAGTTCAGTTTTGTTGCATACGATGAAAATGGATATGTGAATCACACAGTTGAAAAACAGGCAATCAGTGAAGATGCGATTTGTGGAGCTTATTATTTTAGAAATAAGCAGATATTTGAAGAAGCTGTGGAGATTTATTTGGAAAATTGTTCCTACAATGAGTTTTTTGTCAGTGGTGTATATAATGTGATGGCAGAACAGGGCAGAAAAATCAAAAGTTTTAATGTGGATCAGCATGTTTCATTTGGCACACCGGATGAGTTCGAAGAGGCTAAGGGGAATGTGACATATAAAAAATTGTTGTAGATAAAATGCATTGAATAACAATAGTGGAGGAAAATAAAGTTGGAAAAGGTAGTAAAATTTATTGATTGTTATATTGAGACGGAAACCTGTAATTTGAAATGCCATTATTGTTATATTGCATTGCGTAATAAATTTAAGAATCATATCATTGAATTGCAACGTTCTCCGAAAGAAATTCAAAGTGCACTGTCAAAAGAACGTATGGGAGGGATTTGTCTTATTAATTTGTGTGCTGGTGGAGAGACTTTATTAGGGGAAACCATTTTGCCAGTAGTAAAAGCATTATTAGAAGAGGGACATTATGTTATGGTGGTCACAAATGGCACTATGACAAAGCGGTTTGACGAAATCATCACATGGGATAAAGCATTGTTAAGCCATCTTTTTATAAAATTTTCATTCCATTATTTAGAGATGATCCGTCTGAACATGATGGATACCTTTATTGGCAATGTTAAGAAAATTGCTCAGTCCGGTTGTTCTTATACCGTAGAAGTAACACCAAATGATGAATTGATTCCGCATATCGATGAAGTAAAAAAGGTATGTGTGGATAATTTTGGAGCACCTTGCCATGTGACAATAGCAAGAGATGACAGAACCGGTGGAATAGAGTTATTATCAGAGCATTCCCTGCCGGAATTTTATGATATCTGGAGCACGTTTGATTCAAAATTGCTGGATTTTAAGTATTCCATATTTAAGAAAAAGAGAACAGAATTTTGCCATGCCGGGATGTGGAGTTATTGGGTAGACTTAAATACAGGTGAATATAAACAATGTTACACGGGAGATACACTGGGAAATATTTATGAAAATTGTGATGAAAAGCTGGTTGAGTGTCCGGTTGGAACAAAATGCGGACTGGCACATTGCTATAATGGGCATGCTTTTCTGACGTTGGGAGATATACCGGGAGTAGATACAGTAACTTATGCAGAGACAAGAAATCGTTTGGAAGGAACAGACAATGAATGGCTGAGACCGGAAATGAAAGCAGCAATGAGTTGTAAACTTTATGAGACAAATTATGATGGAGAAGTTTTTACATCATATAATAAGGAGCGGAAAGTGGCATATCTGGATTATTATCATGTTATAAAAAACAAATATCATATGGAAGATGAGAAGCAGAATGTGTTTATTATTGGTACTCCGGATCATGGAAATATGGGAGATCAGGCAATCTGGTACGCAACACAGAAGTTACTGAAAAATTATTTTCCGGCTGCTAATGTGGTAGATGTGGATATGAGTGATTTTGAAACAGATATAGAAGGAATTGCACATCTGATTCAAAAACAGGATATTCTGATACTGCAGGGAGGTGGTAATTTTGGAAATTATTACATGGATGATGAGATGATTCGCAGATCTGTAATCAGCCAGTTCAGGAATAACAGAATCATCATGTTTCCACAGACGGTATATTTTTCAGAGGATGCAGAGGGAAAAGAAGAATTAGAGCGGAGTGTTTGTATTTATAATAAAAATAAAAATCTGGTTCTCATTGCGCGTGATGCAGAATCTTTTAAAATCTTAAAAGAAAATTTTATAAACGAAATATATATGCTGCCGGATGTTGTACTTTCCCTGAACGCTGTTGATGTGAAAAAGAAACGCAAGGGAGCTCTAATTTGTCTGCGCAGTGACAAAGAAAGTGTTATGAACCAACAGGATGTTGAGAATGTAGAAGGTTTTTTGAAAGAAAGATTTTCAGAAATAAAATATACAGATACGCAGATGGATGATTACTGTAAGGAAAATAGAGAACAATTATTAAAGCAGAAAATAGAGGAATTTCAGTCTGCCGAGCTCGTGATTACGGATAGGCTGCATGGAATGATATTTTCTGTAATAACGGGAACACCATGCATCACGTTTGATAATTTTAATGCGAAAGTAAAAAATGTATATTTATATTTAAAAGATAATTGTAATGTAAAATTGGTATGTGATTTCAAAAAATTTACGGAAGCATATGAGCAATTGTGTGGAAAAATAAGTAATTCCTACGATGAAAAGTATATCATACAGCAATTTACAGAGATTCTGGACAAAGTATGTATTAAAACAGTAGAAAACGATACAAAGGATATTTATCAGAAGAGTATCGATGAAATGCTGGGTTATTGGGGATTAAGACATTATCAGAAAGTTTTGGACAGTGAGGAATTAAGAAAATCAAAGCAATCTTTAGAACAGCATGTAAGTTTTCTGGAGGAAAATCTTCAGATAAGTAAAGATTGGAATGAGAATCTGCAGAAGCAGAATGAAGAACGGATGAAAGAACTGGAAGAATACAAAAACTGGGTTGAAAATTTACAGAAGCAAAATGAAGAACGAATGAAGGACACAGAAGTATATAAAGATTGGGTGAACAATCTGCAAAAACAGATTGAAGAACGGGTGAAAGAATTAGAGGAATACAAAGACTGGGTGAATAATCTGCAGAAGCAGATAGAGGATATGAAGGGGTAATAAATATATGCAGCTATTGGAATGGCGTAGTCAAAAAATTCACTGTTCGATCGACGATACGTTATGGATCTTTAAGGATTTAACGGAGCATAAAGAGTATATTTCCATATTTGAGAATCCTGTTTTATATAAAATGAAAAATTTGCATTTGAAGTATGGGGTCGTATTTAACTGTTATTGCTTTTTCAATGCATGGTACAATTTTACACTTGCTGATGCAACAGACCGATTTATAAATGAATTTGAAAATAATGCAGACTGGCTTAAATTTGGATTTCATGGATATGGTTTTGATGAGTCAGAAACCGACAGGACGTATGAAGCTGCTGATAGTGCTGAGTTACTGTTAAAAGATTACAAGCTGGTTACAAAAGAACTGTGCCGTATAACATCTGAAAAAAGTTTAGCGCAGTATTTAAGATTATCCTCTTTCAAAGGAAGCAGAGAGGGTATACGATTGTTACACAGAGAAGGAATCAAAGGATTTTTATGTGCCGAAACAATGGAGAGAGAAAGTTATTATCTTGATGCTGAGGCTAGAACGAAATTATATTCTGATGGAAAATATTATGATAAAAAACTTGGTGTGAAATTTTTGCCTACATGGTTAAGAATGGAAAAAGAAGAATCTATAGAGGAAAAACGGGACTATCTGATAAAGAAAAAGTATCCGATTACAGTATTTACACATGAATGGGCAATCATGGAAGATGAACAGAAAATATGGTCAAATTTTGAGCAGGTATTTGAGGGTCTGAATCATATTGAAAGAAAAATAAGATTTTTCTAAAATATAAATAGGAGGTGACATTTTATGCTAATATCCTATCGGTTTAAAAACTTTTGTTCGTTTGCTGAAGAAGCAGAATTTGATATGATGGCACCTGGAAATAAAGTAAAACATAGATTCCCGGATAATTATGTTAAAACAGAAGAGGGATATGATATTTTAAAAACTGCGGTAGTGATTGGGGAAAATGCCGGAGGAAAGACAAACTTTATTAACAGCCTTTCTTTTCTGAAAAGTATGTTTGAAGATAACAAGGTAAAACATTCGTATCGCTCGCTGATCAATATTAATAATCTGCAGTCTGAATGTCCGGCTGAGTGTGAAACAAAGCAGGAATTTGATATAAGTGTTATTGGTGAAAGTGGAACGATATATCATTATAATCTGCAGATTGATGAATTTTGTATTGTGCAGGAAAGTTTTTCTTTTAAACAGTCGAAAACCGGAAAAGAAAAAAAGATAATATATGCAAAAAGAGAGCATCTAAAGCAGATTGGGGATAAGCCATCTTCTATGGCTGTTGAATTTGAGATAAAGATAGATAATTGTGATAAAGAGATACAGACTGTATTTGAACAGACAGCATATAATAAAGGAGCAATGGGATTATTTGTATCGAAATTAGCCATTGTTGGGGATTCACATGCAATAGAATTTGTTAACTGGATGAATGATAAACTCGTCGTTGAAAGTAAAAATTATAATTATTATCTTTACAAAAATATTCAAAATGAAGAAGACGATTTAAGAATTTTAAAAGAAGACCGTTTTTTAGAGATATTACGTATGGTTGATTACAGTATTTGTGGAATTGAGATAGATGATGAAAAACCATTTAGTATGACAAAGATTATCAGAAAAACAAAAGAGGGAAATATTCTATCAAGGGAGCTTAGAAGAGATTCAGGAGGTGTTGGGGAGTTCTTTGCATGGGCTGTTCAGATTTTCAGGGTTGTGTATGAAAATAAGATGGTTTTTGCGGATGAAGTGGATCGGGTGCTCAATCCGATATTAGCAGAGCGGATGATTGCATTTATTAATGGAAAAGATCATAAGGGACAGTTTGTTTTTTCAAGCCATAATGTATTGCATTTAGATTTGAAAAATTATATGAAAGAACAGATTTATTTTGTTACAAAAAATCGTGATACATTGGATTCTGAATTGTATTCTTTAGCAGACTTTCCTGAGATAAAATATGATACAACAAAAATATACGAATTTTATATGAAAGGGATTTTGGGAGGCACTGCGTTTGAGTAGACCAAAGAGAAATTTACGAAAAAAATTTGTTATATTTTGTGAAGGAGACACAGAATATAATTATATTGATGCAATGCGTTTGAAGCAGGGGGTAGAATTAGCACTCAGACCCGTGAATATGCATGGTGGAGGATATTCAAGTTTTTTAGAAGAAATCAAAAAAGAGGCAAGTAATAATTGTCTGGCAAAGTTTATTATAATAGATTTTGACAGAGTTAAAACGAATATAGGAGAATTGCAGAAACTAAAAGAAATAATAGGATATTGTGCACTTCAAAATATCAGTAAAAGAATACCGCATTTTTTGATTATAGATAATCCGGATTTTGAGTATATTGCATGTTTGCATGTTGATAATTATAATGGGCAGAATGTAAAGAAATATATTGAACAGACATTGGAATTTGGAGATGTTGATAATTTCAAAGCCAAAAAAGATGTATATGATTATCTTAATACAAAGGGAAATTCATATAAGCAAATGCTTGCAAGACTGAGAGAGAAGATAATAGTTAATCATTATCAAATTAATAAACAGAATTTTGAAATTACAATATCTAAGATGGATGTTATGTGGGATAATGAAAATAGACGAGGATCTAATATCAATGAATTTTTCGAAGTGATCGATTGGTAATGCTATTGTTGATACAAGGGAGAAGTAAATGGAAAAGTACGAAGAAGCGGCAGTATCACGCTTTGATGACTGGGAGGTACTGAGTAAGGGAGAAAATAGACGTAAAGCTTGTTCGATTCATTTAGGTGGAATCTATATAGAGTGTTTGTTGAAAGGAATGTTATGTAGTCAATGTAGTGTCACAGCAGGCACGAATCAATCACAATGGATTATTAATGGATGTGAAAAGGCAGGTAGAGATGGAAAGAATCTGGGAAAACATAGAACAAATAATTCAAAGTAAATATCAGCTGAAAGGGGATGAATGGGTACAGGTAAGCGTGAGCAAAAGGGGAAAAATTCATGTGACAGTTGTATCTGATTCCAATATAAAAAGAACTGATATAAAAAAGCTGCTGGAAGAAGAGTTAGACAAGAGATCAGATAGTGACCAGATAGGTTTTATAAATATTTATTCCACAGAGCAGGCAGAAGAACTCCATATTGAAAAGATAAGAAAAAATGATGACTACTTATCCTGGTCAGATACATTATATGCAGATAATATTGCCAAGGAGAACAAGACGGAGACTCAGGTGATCAGTTTTTATTCATATAAAGGTGGAGTTGGCAGGACAATTGCTTTGATTGAAACAGCATATAATCTTGCAGATGCAGGAAAAAGGGTATTACTGCTTGATTTAGATGTTGAGGCACCAAGTCTGCACAATATTTTTTATGACAAAGTAAATGATGAAATCAACGGAGTACAGTACGGAACTATAGAGTATCTGTACAGAAAAGTTATACAGGGAAGTGAAGATGTCAGAATAAATGATATTTTCTGCTCACTTCAGTTGAAGAATGTTTCTGGTGAAATTTTTGTAATGCCTGCATTGAAATCTATGAATAAGGATTATGTTTACCAGATTGAACGTTTACAGACACAGCAGATCCAGGAAAAAGATGTGTTTAGAGAAATATTTGCGTACGTGCAGAAAGAACTGAATGTTGATATTATTTTGATTGATACGAGAGCGGGATTTAATCAATGGGGATCGCTCTCTCTTTTGACATTATCAAATCAGGTCATATTTATTGCATATCCAAATAATGAAAATGTCGAAGGTTTAAATATGGCATTGCAGTTAATGCAGAACATAGGAAAGAAGAGATATGCCGTTGCAATGTCAAAGGTTGTTGCGTCTGAGGAAGGTGTAAAAAAGACGAGAAGTCTGTTTGAAGGACTGAATGTTGCACAGGAAGATTTGATTCCGGTCTATTATAAACAAGAGATTGCGTTAAGTAACCGATATCCGATTGATAGTGTGGATATTTTAGTATCCTATAAGGAACTTTCGGATTATATTTTGAATAATGAAAAAATAGAACGTAATAAAAAGTTGCTTATGAATGGAATGAAAGAGCAAATGCTAGGGCAGATGTTTATAGAAAAACAGCGTTTGGTAAGATTTCTTGCCGTAGAACAGTTTCTGAATCAAGAAGCAAATATGTTTTTAAAATATCGATATAGGGAAGAATTGTTTGGCATACGGAATACACAAATAAAAAGAAGGTATAAAAAAGGGGGAATGCGTATGTTCCAACAACTATATATTCAGTTGTAAGTGATGAAAAAGATCGGGAATGTACTGCGATATTAAAAGATAAAAATAGTAATATTGAAATAGTGGGTGTAAAACTGATTCGGCTGCTGATCGAAAATTTGAACAAAAAGGCAAAATGGCGGAATGGTGATCAGCCGGAGATAACTACTGTATCACAGTTGCTGGATATGCTTACGCACAAAGTGAACAATAGTTCTGTTTTGTTTTTTTCAAAAAAAGGAGAGCCTGTATCGAGAGCAGAGAAAGATAAGCAGGAATATGAAACGACAGATGAAATACGTTTGATGATCAATATTAAAGAAGAAATGCTTCAGGAAAATGCAGAACAGGTAATGGAAAATATCAGAGGTTTAATATCTTTTTTTAACAAAGATAGAGAAGAAATCCAGTTCAATTTTATAGTTCATGAACAGGTATGGGAAAAATATTCAGAATTTTTTTCGATATTTAAAGGCAATATGATAGAAACGAATGTGACAGTGAGAGATATCAAAAATTTCATTATTGAGAATATTGATGAAAAAGAGTTTTTACCATTTATGCAAAATATAAATGCATTACACCAGGTGACAGAAAGCAGATCTGAGGATAATATGGAAGATTTATGGGATGATATGGAGAACGATGATTTTGAAGAAATTATTGATGTCATCCTTGGAATCCGTGAAGATGTCAAAATGTATAGCAGGTCAGTTGTGAGATATTTGTATCAATTTTTACAGAAACATAAAGAAGTAAAATATAGTGATTTGCTGGAAGTTTTAAAACGGGCTGCGGAAAGAGAATTAAATGATCCAGATGAACAATATCCGGATCGTCTGATAAGTTTTTCGAAGCTAAAACAGGAACTGGAAAGGTTATAGGAGAAAAAGAGGGCCGTCAAAATAAGATTGCGATAGTCCTTTTTTGAGGGAAAAAAGATGGCAAAAATATCAATTATCATACCAGTATATAATGTTGAAAAGTACTTACAACAGTGTATTGACAGTTTACTGTCGCAAACACTATCAGATATTGAAATTATCTGTATAGATGATGCATCGCAAGATGCGTCCGGAAAGATTTTAAATGATTATGCTGCACGGGATGATCGTATGAAAGTGATCCATGCAGATGAGAACATGGGGACATTGCGTGCAAGAATCAAAGGTATTACAGATGCGGCTGGTCAGTATGTAATGTTTGTAGATAGTGATGATTATCTTGAAGTATCTGCCTGTGAAGAACTTTTAAAACTGCTTACAGAACATCCTGTAGATGTGTTGCATTTTGGTACGGTTTTACACGCAAATGAGAATGTATCGGATGATTTAAAAAACTGGGTTACCAATTTCCTCACGCCATATGAGGGAGAATTGGAAGGAAATCTGATTGAAAAATGTTTTGTGGATGAAAAGTTTGACTTTAATATTACAAATAAGATCTGGAGACGGGAAGTATGTGAAGAGGCATTTGCAAATGTTGAACAGATCAGACTGGTTGCATCTGAGGATCGGTATATTTTTTTCCTTCTCATGTACTATGCAAAAAATTATTATGGCATAATAGAAAAATATTATAATTATAATCTGGGCATAGGAGTAACTGGTGGAGATATTTTATCACTGGATCAGTTTGAAAAAAGATGTTCCGGTGCAGAGGCATCTGAGTTAGTAAAGAGATTTCTTGAAAAAACAGGATCAATTGAAAAGTTCCGGAAAGAATCAAAATGTTTTGCGGACAAGATATTGTGGGATTGTGTGGACTGCTGGCATAATAAGCTGGAAAAAAAGGACGAACAGCAGGGATTTGAGATTTTAAGAAAATATTTCAGACCTGATGAGATTACCAGTGCGGTGGCAAGAGTATATTTTGAACAGGGACAGGATATCTATAACAGGGCAAAAATAACGGGGCATAAAAAAATTGCAATTTATTATCGTTATTTAGGATATGACAATATGGATGAAAAGGTTCTGGAGTGTATGCAGTATTTGATACAGCGAGGAAATGATGTCATATTATATACGGATCAGGATCGGAAAGAATTGACAGAGGGGACAGATAAGTATGGAAAGGAGCTCGTGTATCTGCCGGATGCTGTCAGTGCTAACTGGGGAGATTATGAGGCACGGTGCAATGCCTTTTATAAGCAGATGCTGAAAGATAAAATAGAGGTTTTAGTGTATGCTTCGCCTACGTCGCATATATGCTGGCTGGATACATTGCTTTCATCTTTATCGGATATCGTGACTGTTGACATGCAGGATGAAGTATATCTGAATATGTATGGTGAGATAAGGGAAGAGAATGAAAAGAAAATAGAGGAAAAGACAAGAATTGTAGATGAGAAGACCAAAGTTATAGAGGAAAAAACTATAGATGAAAAAGTAAGAATCATTGATGAGCTGCAGAGAGAGAACAATATGTTAAAGCTGCAGCAGGAAAGTCCGAGGATTATGTGGAAATATTTTTGGAGGAGTTTGAAAAACAAGCTTCTTAGAAGTTGACAATGTATTGATACAGTGTGAGAAATGTTTTAATATATGAGAATGTAGATGATAAAAGTAAGAATTAAAAATTTTATGAAGATATTATATTAGGTAATTGATAAATGGTTTTATCGATTCCTGTGGATAACTCTCCCTTAGGTAAGGAGATAAAAAGGGTCAGTATTCAGAATTATTTCTGAATTGACATAGATCATCAGATTTTGGGCGAATTTTAATAAGCCCAAATAAGTATTATGACAATTGAAAAGTTTTTCAGGCAATTAAAGTTTTTTTAGGAATGAATTTGTCCAAATCAAAATACTCCGAAGGAGCTGGAAAAACGAAGGGGGATATTTAACATTCATAAATTTTCTCATTCATAGGTGGTTGAAATTGTTGGTGTGGTTATCTATATTTTACCATTTGTGGAGAGAAAATTTATATAAATCAAGCAAGAAAACCCAATAAAACCAAGGACTTGTGGCATTTGTCAAATGCCTAAAGTATTATACGATAAGGAGAAAAGTGATGGAATATTGTGCAATATTGATACCATGTTATAACGAGGAAAAAACAATCCGCAAAGTAGTAAGGGACTGGAAGAAAGAAATTCCTGAAGCAACGATTTATGTTTACGATAATAATTCAACAGATAACACAGCAAAAATTGCAAAAGAAGAAGGAGCGGTCGTAAGACGGGAATATAAACAGGGAAAAGGAAATGTAATACGTAGGATGTTTCGGGAGATTGATGCACAATGTTACATCATGATAGATGGGGATGATACATACCCTGTTGAATATGGCAGACAGATGATGCAGGAAGTTTTGGAAAAGAAGACTGATATGGTTGTAGGAGACCGGTTATCTTCAACTTATTTTGAGGAAAATAAAAGACCTTTTCATAATTTTGGAAATAGTTTGGTAAGGTTTTCAATTAATCATTTGTTTAAAAGTGACATCAGAGATATCATGACAGGATACAGGGCTTTCAGTTTTCAGTTTGTAAAGACGTTTCCGGTATTGTCAAAAGGTTTTGAAATTGAAACAGAAATGAGTATTCATGCAGTTGATAAAAATATGCAGATTAGTAATATTATTATTGAATACAGGGACAGACCGGAGGGAAGTGAATCCAAACTCAATACGTACAGTGATGGGTTTAAAGTGTTAAAGACGATTGGACGTTTATATAAAAATTATAAACCTATGAATTTCTTTGGAATTTTATCATTGCTTTTAATTATTATAGCAGCAATTTTATTTGTACCAATTTTTGTTACATATGTTCAGACAGGACTTGTACCAAGATTTCCTACGCTAATAGCATCCGGTTTTATTGTCTTGGCTGCATTACAGAGTTTTTTCTCTGGAATGATATTGGATACTTTTGCACAGAAAAACAGACAGGAATTTGAATCGGAACTTAATACAATGGAAATGAATTATAAAGACTTATTGAAAAAAGAGTAGACTTATATAGTCATGGAATAGATATGCAAGCAGTTTCTTTACGGTTAAATAAAACGGATTTAGTTTTATCAGTGCGGAAGGAATCTGTTTTTGACTGAGGAGGGTATAGATTGAGTATAAAAGATAAAACAGTAGAACGTGGAGTGTTAATCAGTAAAATTGCTGTAATAGTGTTTGCAATGGTATGTGGGAGATACTTTATAGAATATATGCGATTGCCTAAGGCAGGGATTGTTTGGGCATGTGCTTTCATTATTATGTATTATTTGTTTTCAGGGTGGAGATTAGAAAAACAACAGATTCCATATATGATTTTTTCGGGTATATTAAGTATTGCTGTCATTTTAGGATATCATATGGAATTACATGGTTCAATGTATACGGGTTTAATGACTGAGAATTATATGACAAGTTTGACAGTAAATGATGTAATAGCTTTTTTATTATTAACAATAACAATAACAGCGTTATTGGAAAAAATTATTACACGATTTACACGAAAAGTAGAAAGTATTGAAATAAAATGTACATATGGTATTAGTAATAAAAAGGCATGGTTAGGAGCAGCACTGATAATTTTTATATTATGGATACCTTATTTAGTGATATACTATCCAGGATTTATATTTGGAGATTCACTGGGATCAATTGCACAGGCACTTGGTGTAGCCAAATTATATAATCATCATCCGATTTTTTATACTTTATTTTTGAAAATGTGCTTATCACTAGGAATTTTTATAAAGGATATTACATTTGGTTGTGCGGTGTATACGATTGTACAGATGATTTATATAGCATTGTGCCTTGGATATCAGATATGTTGGATTAGAAATAAAGGTATTGGTATAAAAATATGTATAATTTTAACTGTATTTTTTGGTTGTATTCCTTTTTTTGCACAGAATAGTATTGCTATGTGGAAAGATCCAATATTTTCATCAACGTTGGCCGTATGGTCTCTTGTACTAGCAGATTTTGCATTATCTAAAGGGAAAATTATATCAGATAATAGATTTTTCTTGGTAAAGAGTAATTTATTGTTAGTGGTATTATGTTTTTCAAGAAATAATGGATTTTATATCGGATTGTTTTGCGAATTAGTGATAATTTTGATATGGATATTGAATCGGAGAAAAAAAATAATAACAGGTTTGAAAAAACTTATGGTAAGTACGGGTTGTATTTTATTGATTATAAGCATTGTTATAGGACCGGTATACACAAAATTAGATTTAAATGGAGAGCCGGTAGAGAGCCTGGGTATATTTTTAAATCAAATGGCGAGTGTTGTTGCATATGATGGAGATATGACAGAGGAAGATAGAGAATACATGAATGGTTTATTACCATTGGAAAATTATAAAGATACATATCGACCTTGTGTAGTAGATCTTTTAAAATGGGATCAGAATTTTAGTCAGAAGTATTTAAATGAGCATTTAAACGGATTTATGAAAACATATATTTCAATGTTTATAAGAAATCCATATGCATATATAGAAGCATGGGCGCTTAACACATATGGATATTGGGCATTAAACCGTTGGGAATTAAATACAGATGCTAATAATATATATAAAGGAAATTTGGGAGATATTGAAAATGGAGAAAATTATGGTATAGTTCCTCACAGTTTATTAGAAATTCAAAAAGTGGATTTAAAAAGCATTTTTGAAATAGGAGACGCACCTGTGGCACTTGCTATACTAACATGGTTTGTATTTTTAATAGTATTATTAATTATAAAAAAGCAAAAATGGGGACTGGGATTGGCAATTGCACCGACATTGGGGCTTGCCATAACACTTTTTGTTGCAACAC
The DNA here is from genome assembly GCF_003470905.1 of Roseburia sp. AM23-20. Lineage (NCBI taxonomy): Bacteria > Bacillati > Bacillota > Clostridia > Lachnospirales > Lachnospiraceae > Roseburia > Roseburia sp. AM23-20. Next base: position 1,968 of record NZ_QRHS01000005.1, on the reverse strand, counting down.
CATATGCTTATTGGCAGAGATATGGATTGGCACAGTACTACTTAGTTCCATTTTATATATTTATAGTTGTATATTTACTAAAAGAGAAAAAGGAATGAAGGTACATAGGAAAGTAAGATTATATGAAAAAAAATTAATATTATTGATTTTTAGTTTGTTTGTATTATTGATTTGCTCTGAAAGTTATTTTTATATAATGAGTAAAAAGTATCCCGAAATAAAAATAAGTCAAGAACAGTTCTATGGAAAACAAAATGAAAATTTAAAAGACTTTAAGGTGGAAGATGGAAAAATAATTTCATTGTCTGGTGACCCATGGGTTACATGGTAAGCGCCCAATAATCGGGCGGATTGTTTAATTCTTCTATATTCTCCATAATTATTGATAGTAAAGCGAGCGTTTTACTCTAATAATTATGGGAGGTATCTATCAATGAGTCGTAACTCAAAAACTTCAGCTGCCCAGCAGCTTAAATTTGTAATGGAATGCCGCAAAAGCGGCAAAACCGATGCACAGTGGTGCATCGAAAACGGAATTCGTCCAGCTACGTTTTACAACTGGGTATCCAGACTCCGCACCCTCCCGTCATATTCCAGAATCTAATTGGAATGAATTAGAACTTCCAGTGCAACATCAGGATGTCGTATTACTGGATGTGGGACGGGAGTGAAATTTTTTCTGTAAATTTAGATCTTCTATGATAATTGATGCGGCTTGACAGCGGTTTCTGCTATTAAGCCGTTGTTTATTTGTAAGTACGTAATCATCCGTATCTGTCAGCAACTATATTTTTCTGATACACTCTTTTCATAACAAAGAAAGGAAACTGTATCATTATGAAAACAGATGAAAAAATCACGTTGTGGTCTGAAAGAATCCATGAATTTCAATTCAGTGGGCAGACTTGTAAAACATGGTGTCAGGAACATCACGTTCCAGTCTCTACAATGAATTATTGGATGCGCAAGCTGAAAAAATTGGACGAACAATCGGATACAGATATGATTTTTGCAAAAATGCCAACGGAAAAAGAAATTTCAAAGAATGAGACTTTGAATATCAGCCCATCTCCAGTCCGCATTTTTATCACAAACGCTATTCGGATTGAAGGGAAGTACGTAATCATCCGTATCTGTCAGCAACTATATTTTTCTGATACACTCTTTTCATAACAGAGAAAGGAAACTGTATCATTATGAAAACAGATGAAAAAATCACGTTGTGGTCTGAAAGAATCCATGAATTTCAATTCAGTGGGCAGACTTGCAAAACATGGTGTCAGGAACATCACGTTCCAGTCTCTACAATGAATTACTGGCTGCGCAAGCTGAAAACATTGGACGAACAATCGGATACAGATATGATTTTTGCAAAGATGCCAACGGAAACGGAAATTTCAAAGAATGAGACTTCGAACATCAGCCCGTCTCCAGTCCGCATTTTTATCACAAACGCTATTCGGATTGAAGGGAAGTACGTAATCATCCGTATCTGTCAGCAACTATATTTTTCTGATACACTCTTTTCATAACAGAGAAAGGAAACTGTATCATTATGAAAACAGATAAAAAAATCACGCTGTGGTCTGAAAGAATCCATGAATTTCAATTCAGTGGGCAGACTTGCAAAACATGGTGTCAGGAACATCACGTTCCAGTCTCTACAATGAATTACTGGCTGCGCAAGCTGAAAACATTGGACGAACAATCGGATACAGATATGATTTTTGCAAAGATGCCAACGGAAACGGAAATTTCAAAGAATGAGACTTCGAACATCAGCCCGTCTCCAGTCCGCATTTTTATCACAAACGCTATTCGGATCGAGGTGATGCCGGAATGCCCACCGAAACTTTTTCATGTTCTCATACAGGGACTGAAAGATCATGCTTGATCTGGCAGGTGGCATAACCGTTTACCTTGCCTGTGGAGCTACGGATTTAAGAAAAAGCTATCACGGACTGGCTG
>NZ_QRHS01000049.1:0-5847 GCF_003470905.1 Roseburia sp. AM23-20 | reverse complement strand
ACTCAAATATACTTCTTCTGATACGAAAGTGGCAGAGGTTTCTGCAAGCGGACTTGTCACTGCAAAATCGGAGGGTGAAGCAAAAATCCGGGCTACGGCAACGGACGGCAGTGATGAATATGCAGTCTGCTATGTGACTGTCACCGGAAAGGCGAAAGTAACAGGAATAACTTTAGATAGGACATCAGCAGAGGTAAAAAGAGGAGAGAAGCTCACCTTAAATGTAACTGTATCACCGTCTTATGCGTCCAACAAAAAGGTAGTCTGGAAATCGGCAAATACAAAGATTGCCACCGTGGATGCCAACGGTAGTGTGACAGCAAAGGCACCGGGCCGAACGAAGATCACGGTGACTTCGTCTGAAAACAGCAGTTATCAGGCATCCTGTACGGTTACAGTACCATATAAAATTACCTACAAACTGAATAAAGGTAAAAACAATGCCTCAAATCCGTCAACTTATTATGGAAAGAAAGTAACACTGAAAAATCCGTCACGCAAAGGATACGCATTTGCAGGCTGGTATACGGATGCAAAATTTAAAAAGAAGATCACAAGTATCAGCAGCAGCGCAAAATCCGATTACATTTTGTATGCAAAGTGGACAAAAGTAAAAGTGGCGAAGGCTTCTCTTACGTCTGCGAAAAACAGCAAGAGTAAACAGATCTTACTGAAATATAAGAAAGTATCCGGCGCAAAAGGTTACGAGATTTCTTACAGTACGGATAAAAAATTCAAAAAGGCGGTCACAAAGAAAAATACGGCGAAGACATCCTATACCATAAGCAAACTGAAAAAAGGAAAGACATACTATGTGCGTATCCGGGCTTATAAAGTGGATTCCATAGGCAAAAAAGTGTATGGAAAATATTCGTCCGTGAAAAAAGTAAAAATCAGCAAATAGAAAAATTTAAAGTGTGTAACTGTCAGAAAATGACAGGGAAGACAGTGTCCGGATTGATATTCAGCCGGACACTGTCTTTCTTTAAAAATAGCAGCTTGTTTTGTTACTGTTCACTCGGCACCTGAACACTTTGCTGTTCAGGTGCGTATGAACGTGATGTGGGGGTGAGCAGCCCCTTTTGCGAAGCAAAACTTTACATGGGGCTGCGAAGTTACAGTCCGCAGGGTAACCTGTGAACAGTAACTTTGTTTTTGTACAACCTGCACAAGAAATTTCAAATTGGTTGCATACTAAGGATGACGTATGGTAAAATAAATCAAAGCATATTTCTACGATGCAGACATCTATCCGATGCCATAATTATGAATCCGGCAATTCTGTCTGCACGACTATCAGGATGTATACATCCGTCTAAATTTCAAAAAACATTTCAGAAATCTATGCTTTTTATCCACAAAAATGAAAAGCAGGAGATCTGGATGAGCCTCCTGCACACAGGAGGAACTGAATATGAAGAAGAGCGAGCAGGTATCAGAAAAGATACCGACAGCCAACCGTCAGTACAAAGACACTGTATTCCGCATGCTGTTTTCAGAGAAAGAAAATCTCTTATCCCTGTACAACGCAGTGACCGGAAGTCATTATCAGAATGCGGAAGCCCTTAAGATTGTCACGTTGGAAAACGCGATCTATATGGGAATGAAAAATGACCTGGCATTTATGTTAGAGACGAATATTTATCTCTATGAACATCAGTCGACGATCAATCCCAATATACCATTGCGGGATCTGATTTACATAGGAATCGAATACCAGCAGTTTGTGAACGATAAGTCACTATATTCGTCAAAGCTGCAGAAGATTCCGGCACCGAAGTTTATGGTGTTTTACAATGGAACCGATGACGTAGAAGACCGTATGGAACTGAAACTTTCATCAGCATATGAGCATCTGGCAGGAGAGCCGGATTTAGAGTTAAAAGTTCTGATGTTAAATGTGAACGAAGGACACAACAAAGAACTGATGGAGCAGTGCCAGACATTGAAGGAATATGCCATTTATGTTGCGAGAGTCCGAAAATATGCATCAGAGCTGAATCTGAATGATGCAGTTGAAAGGGCGATCACGGAATGCATTAAAGAAGGAATTTTAGTGGAATTTCTTCGGAAGAATCGCTCGGAGGTAAAGATGGTGAGTATATTAGAGTATGATAAAGAGTGGGAAGAAAAGAAACTCCGAAAGGCAGAATATGAAGCTGGTAAAGAGGATGGCAGAAATGAGGGAATCGAAATCGGCAAAAACGAAGGAATTGAAATCGGTAAAAATGAAGCTATAGCAGAAATGATTCACAATATGGCGAAATGCGGTTATTCCATAGATAAAATCGCCGAAATAACCGGCAGAAGTACAGAACAGATACAATCGATAATGGACAGATGAGCGTAGTAATAACAAAACAGGAGAAAATCTTTTATGTGAAGATTTTCTCCTGTTTTGTTTAAGTATGATTCATCCTTTCCTGCGGTTATGATTCTCATAATATACCAGCTTATCCTGATACATCTGCTTATCGATACGGTTCATAAAATCATCCATTGTCTCGACACCCAGGTTGGAGACTGCATATCCCATAGAGGCTGATAACTGATATGATTTGTCATTTGTCTGGTTTTCTTCCTGAAAATTCTTTTTTGCGCGCTCAATCAGTTCTGGGATAAACTGCTCATCCGTTGTGTTTAACATTACAACAAACTCATCGCCTGCATATCTGGTTACTACGCCATATTCGCTGAATGATTTCCGAAGCAGATCAGCAACAATGATCAGTGCAGCATCTCCCTCAGAATGTCCGTAGTTATCGTTAATCTGCTTGAAACCGTTTAAGTCAATCATGATACCTGAGACCCAGACGCCTTTTTTCTTACAAGCCTGTTTTTGCAGAAACTCCAGATACACACGGTTATACAAGCCTGTAAGACGATCTACAAAAAATTATTTCATTTTTCAGTGCTGTCATGATTCCCGCGATCGCAATGGATGTCCATGTAATGGCAATCTCTACAAAAAGTGCCTGTACAACTAACCCGAATATAATAGGAACGAGAAATACCCGTACAGGAAACAGTTTCAGCGTACCAACTTTTTTGCGGCACCTGCCATATAAATACAGGCTGTCCAAAATATAAAAAAATGCAAAGAACAGGAAAATGCTATACGCTGGTCCCCTCTGATATACGCCATCCTTACTGTTAAATACCAGCGGATAGAAAATGTTGATGATCAGCAGAATACAGGCAACAAGTGCAACTATCCGGTACATTTTCTTACGTGTATCTGTAAAGGGGATATTCATGTGCGTCATTATAAATTGTGCCCACGAATAGCCAATCAGTACATTTCCTAAATAGAGCCACGAGCCGCTTACGAATACAAGAATTTCTAAAAATATACCATAACTGCCGTTAAGATAGAAAACGCAGCAGTCAGCAACATTAGAAATAGCCGTAATTCCCATCATGCGCAGAACAATCTGCCAATCAAAAAATTAAAAAACACCTTTTGACACCCGAATCCTTATATGGAAGAAACGCAGACATTCTGTATTATTTTACATACGTGGAGGGGAATGCTTCTTATTATACAACGTATTCCATGTGTATCATTATTCCTTCTATCATTGGGGCAGCCTGTTTCCAGCCAGTATTTCGCAAATTGAATAATAAAGGCAGAACGGCATCTGTTTTTGCATTACTTACAGGAATTGCAATGCTTACAATGTTTTTCTTTAACGCAAAGGAATCACCGGTTGTTTTTTATACTTTATCCGGTCTGACACAGTTTTTCTTCTCTGGATTTAATACTGCAATTTATGCGATCATTCCTGATTGTGTGGAATATGGGGAGAGGAAAACAGGGCTTAGAAATGATGGCTTTCAGTATGCGTTTATTTCACTGGAAAATAAGATCGGAATGGCGGTCGGAACCTCACTTTTAGCAGGATTACTTGGAAAATACGGTTATGTTGCAAATCAGACACAAAATGCAGCAGTACTTTCTGTTATAAAACATGCATTTACTACAATTCCAGGAATACTTTGGATCGTGACAGCGGTCGTACTGTTTTTCTACCGGTTAAATAAAAAACGTTATAACGAGATTGTGGAGGAACTGAAACATGGAAAAAAAGGTTGATATTGCCGCATTAGGCGAACTGCTGATCAATTTTACGGAAGCAGGATACAGACAGGATGGAAGAAAACTGTTTGAACAAAACCCAGGAGGTGCACCGGCAAACCTGCTGACAGATGCGGTCATAGAAGATCCAGCTTATTTTACAACGCTGGCATTTGTGGAAAACGATGAAACTGGAGAACGGAAATTTTCTTTTGCAAGAAAACCGGGAGCAGATACACAGTTAAGAAAAGAAGAACTGGATCAAACATTAATTTCTGATTGTAAGATTTTCCATTTTGGATCGCTGTCGCTGACCGATGAGCCGGCGGAAGGTGCAACGATCAAAGCAGTGAAAATGGCAAAAGAAGCAGGTGCACTTATTTCATACGATCCGAATTACCGTCCATCTTTGTGGAAGAGTAAAGAAATCGCAGTTGAAAAATGAGATCGGTCATAGAACTGGCAGATGTCATGAAAGTGTCCGATGAAGAGAGTATACTCCTGACCGGTGCAGAAAGTTATGAAGATGTAGCGGACAGACTGCTTGCCATGGGACCAAAACTGCTTGCAGTCACACTTGGAGAAAAGGGTGTGCTTATGGCAACCCAAAATAGAAAAGAGATTATAAAAGCATTTAAAACGAAGGCAGTTGACACGACCGGAGCAGGAGATTCGTTCTGGGGTGGTGTTTTATGTGGGATTCTTTCTTTGAATAAACCCATTGAGAAGCTGGAGTGGGAAGAAATCAGAAAATGTGCCGTTTTGGGAAATGCGGTTGCCGGATTGTGTGTACAAAAGAGAGGTGGGATACCTGCCATTCCGTCAAAAGAAGAAGTGCTGGCATTAATGCAGAAGTCAGGGTGTTAAAAATATAATTGACATATGAAAATAGATGTACTATCATCAAGTTGGATGTAGGTACATCTATTTTTGCGTAAAAAAATAAACATGAACTGTCCGCCAAATGCTGGTTTGTTGAGGCATGCGTCGCCCATCCAAATGGTGTTTCGTAGGCTTGTGAGTGGCGTCTTGCGCAAAGCCGGAGTAATTTTGGTTCCGTTGTCCGAAAATAAGAAAAGTCTATGTATGCCTGAATTAGATTTTCGCGGAGTGACGTGAACGGCAACAACGAGTCATCCATGACTCGATGCTGCCTTGTTCTGCCATCCGTGGCAGAACATCACTGTGTGTAGGCAGGCATACCAAGATTTTCTAATTTTCTCCCAAAGTCACAAAATTAGCTTCGGCTTTGCGCAAGATGCCAGACTTCAGGTTATGAACACCATTTGGGTGGGCGGTTCATCTCAAAATTGGGGGCGTGGGTGTGAATTTTTGATATTCGCACGAATGAGAATATGCTTAAAATCCTAATATGCTGTATCATTAATATTTAGCCTGATGACTTTCCAAAATTTTCAGCTGCTGCATTGTATTACATGAAATTTTTCGTAAATTGCCAGATTAATAACGCAGAATATTTTTTCAAATGTGTATGGCAATAAATATGGGCATAGTGGTATATATCGAGGTTTTTGCCAGTGTTGTCAAACAAATAATAAACCATTGAATATAGTTATTTGGAAATCTTTTTTTAATCAGATTCAGACACAAAACACTAAAAATTTACGCACCCCCAAGGTTGTAAAATGAGTTCCCCGACGAAGGGTGGTTCACAACCTTACGGCTGGCAAATCGCATCAAGCCGGGTTCCGTTTTGTGACTTTGGGAGAAAATTAGAAAGTCTTTGTATGCCTGTTCACAATACAGTG
>NZ_QRHS01000048.1:0-5923 GCF_003470905.1 Roseburia sp. AM23-20 | reverse complement strand
TGCCATAAAAATAACCTCCAAACTGAGTAATTTTATCTTACATCAGTTTGGAGGTTTACACAAACTTTGGGATACTCTCTATTGTTATTGCGTTTTTAAACCGTATCATTTTGATGCGATTTAGCATGTCATTTATATAGTTGCATTTCTAGTGTACCCATATTGTACCCACACTATTTCTGTATACCATTCTTCATTATCAAAGGTGTCATTTTCTCCATGAGTGCATCTGCAATACGTCTGCTCTTATCATCAAGAATTTTCTTCTTTTGTTCACGTGCCCATTCTACAGCTTTTAACTGATCCTCCGGTCGTTCACTTAATACTACATGTTCTTCCATCATGATATGCACCTCCTTATCACTTCTCATAGTTTATACCTACATTATAACAGCTTTTCAGAAAATAATCTGCTGCTTCCTGTAAATCTTTTATATTTTTTGCCTTGTTATTTAAGTCTATTGCTTCATTAAGCAAAACAACTGCTTTTTCAAAATCATATTTACTATTTTTTACCAGATATGATACATTTCCCAAATTCGTAACGACAACCATAAGTTTAACTGTCTCATATCTAAGCAAAAACTGGATATCTGACAAGGAAAAAGCCGACAACGATGGGTGATTATGCAGCACCAAGACAACACAATCTCTGGAAGCACGTATCAAATGATAAGATGTAGAATCACTCAAAGGATCAACATCATGCTCTGCCCCCAGTGCAATTCCAAGATAGCGTTCGCCTTTTTCTATCAACTGCGCACTTTCGAGACTATATGTTACTGCCACTTCATTGGAATCATTTTCGTCTTTAGAAATTTGTAGAACTTGTCTTGCCAGTTCCCGAAGATTATCATATTCTGTTTCCGGTATCTCTTTATACTGAACAAGTGGCACTTTGTTAATTGCCTCGTCTGTGATTATAATCTTATGATCACGCTTTTTTGCCATTTCAAGGTCACTCAAATCACTGCTCATTTCCAACTTCCTTTCGCATCCTATATTCAATTAATCAATTTTTTGTTGTCAATACGCTTTTAGCACTATTGTGTCTGTAACCGCTTATATTACTCTTTTTGTTTACTATCTACATTTAAAAAATATCTCGCCCATCGTCGAACTGCACTCCCATATCTTATCCTTGAACTTTCTTGCCAACGTTTATTATATTTCTTTTCCAATATTTCACCCATTTCCTTTTCTGTTATTTTAGGATTTTCACTTACTATTTTCATAGCCAATTGTATATTTTCTGTACTTTGTATATTTTTGTATACATTTTCTAATGTATCACTCACATAATATATGCCATTTTTCTTTTCTAATCCGCCAAAGGACCATAGTACGCTTACCGAATTTCTATATCCCATCTTTTTTAAATCTTGAAAGGTGAGTTCCTTATTTTGGATCGAAATATATGTTTGTTCTAACACTTCAGGAGATGTTTCTCCCCAAAACAAATTATGAATACTAACGCCATTCATACTATCTCTACTTCTTCTACTTTGGCTTCTAGATGATAAATTTACCTCTCTAGGCGCATTCGCTATTGCAAAACTTGAATCGCTTCGAGTTTCCACCATTCCCAAATTAACTAACCAATTCAACAATTTAGCAGCATATATTTTTTGAGTCTTTTCTGCCAATACACTGTTCTCATATACGCTTTCAAAACGTTTAAAATAGTCAGAATAATTAAAATCTTGCAAATAGTTATTTTTCAATTCTATATATATGAGATGTTTATAAAAAAACATTCGCAATGACAAAATAATTTCTCTCTCACTTGTAGTTGTTAATGATACTTTTCCATTTACCTTTTTTACAAGTCCAAACATTACAGAATCAACTAAATAATTATCAATTGTAGAAATCTTCATATCCACTTTTGAAGCTAATACATCTGTTGTCATATTGCCTGTTTCTAAAAGACATTTTGTAATTTGGGCAAATGTTGCATATTGTTGTTGTGGAATATAATCTAATAAAATATTAGGGACTTTTCCTTCAATAACATAATCTTTAAATATATCCCAATATAAAGTAAGTCTTGATGCCCTTCTAATAACTATTCTCTTATTTATTAGTACTTGGGTTACTTCACTACCAAACAAATCAGCAATCTTAAAATAATCAGCTGGAGAATCTTTAGCGATTTCTAAAACACACTTATGTTCTTCCGGTGTTAATTCATTAATATCTCGCTCAAACAAATCAACAATATTTAACTTTTGTCCAATAACTGTATCCTGGTCATTACCTTCGTTTATTAACTTAAAAACGTGAATACATAGTTTTTTTAATAACCAAGGATATCCTTGACATTGTTTTGACAAATAATTTCTTAAAACAGGATTGATATCTTCACCCAAATGACTTCCAAATACTCTAATAGCTCCCTTAATCTCAGCTGCTTTAAACTGTGGTAAATCAAATTCCCTCCTCCTGTCTGACAAATTAGACCACATATAATATGCCGGGTGATCAGCTGGTATAGTTAAATCCGTTTTCCATGAAAAGCCCACAATAATATTAGAATTTAGCTGATCTACAATATTGGATAACTGTTTTACTTTTTCAAATATAGGATACAGCTCTTTCTTTGAAAATAATTCTTCAAATTGATCAAAAACTAATACTATTACTTTTCCTTGCTTATTTAAATAATCTAATGTTCTATTTACACTATCACATTGAAGCATTTGGCTAATAGACGAAACTTCCAAATTTCTGGTTTCAACATCCGTAAAGCCTTCTTTATCAGCTTGTTCAAAACAAGATTTTACTGATAGCTCTACATACCTTGATGATATTGCAGTTCTTGAATCCAATGCATATATAAAATATTTTTTTTGTCTCCTTCTCGAATGACTCATCGATGCAATTTTTAATATTAGTGAACTTTTACCCATACCAGAGGGTGCCGTTATAGAAAACAATCTAGTATTAGTTTTCCCATCTAACACCGCATCAAAGTATCTGAAAATACCTTGAATAAGCTTTTTTCTTCCCACAAAATCCTCTGGTCTAGCAGGTCGGTAATCCTCCCAATCATCACCTCCAATAACAGGTACAATACTATTTACTTCCACTTCCATTTTGCTATTATCAACAACCATATTATGAGACATATCATCTGTCCAAATTGCGTCACTATAATAATTTGACTTGTGTTTCAACAAGTTAATTTGACTTTTATCAACACACTGTTCACCATTTCGAGCATTAAATACATATACTTTGTTAATAGTATTATATATAGCATCAATTATTGGAATTATCCAGAAAAATTCTTTTTCTGTTAACATTAATACAATATCTTCAGCCATCACATCATTCTTGATTACAGTAGTAACATCTTGAAACGGAACTATAATTCGTGCTGCTATCAATTGCTCAATTATTCTGTCACATGTGTAAAATGAAAATTTTTTTCTTTCGGAATCCCACCTGTTTTCCCATTCTACCTTTATTCCACGAGCATCCTTTGACAAAGGACCTGTTGTTACTAACCATCCCTGATCTACATTTCTTAAATATACATTACCCATTAATTTACTAATGACATCTGCTGGCAAAGGGCTTTCCCATGCTTTGCATTCCACAAGTAATGATGAATTGTTAATCCTATGTTTAGCCAACACATCTATTTCCATTCCAGTAACTCTAATCGTTTCAACAACATCATATTGTTGTATTTCCAACAATTTTGCCACTAAGTGTTCAAGCACTCTTCCTTTTTCAGTCGTACTTTTATCCTCACCTACACAAATATCTATCTGTATCATATATACCTCCATAAACATATATTCTTATTCTTCCATTGATACCGATTTATCATCCGATAAATCTCCTGCACAGTTTCCAATACCTTATCTTCATTATCCTCCTCAGCAATAAACTCTTTAATAGATTTCAAATTCTTTACTACTAACGGACTATTCCGTAACTTCATCATACCCTATTCTCCAACCATTTGTTAAATTCATCTTAAACACCAATCGTTTCCTTCCTTGACCACCACCTCAGTCTCTTGCTTTTTCTCTAAATCTTACTTTGTAATTTATTTCACAAGTAATCTTCTATATCCATCACCACAAATCTGCTCCTACCACTTCTAATAAGGAAAACATACTCTCTTTCTTAGCGCTTCTTTAATACTTCATTTCAATTTTTTTATCAGATACCGGAAATATAGTTAACATAGCTATGATCCTATAAAATCCGCACTACTTCTTAAGTTTTATTATACCGAAAAGCGCTGTTCAAAACAACGAATATATTTACAACACTTTATATATTGTAAGTACGTAATCATCTGTACCTTGATTATTTAAAACATGCCGCCCATCAGGGCGGCACATTTTATTTCTTCTTTTTGGTTCGAAATCCTTCCGGTAATTCATTTGACCATGGCAAAAGCCGATTTAGATCATCCGGCTTTGGAAAAGGTCCCATTTTACGAAGCTCTTCTAATACATAGGAAAGATATACATACGGCTTCAGACCATTCAGCAGGGCTGTTTCTGCGATACTATAAACAACAGCACTGGCATCTGCACCACGGATACTCTTGGCAAACAGCCAATTCCGGCGGCCTACTGCAAAATTTTTGATTGCACGCTCCGCACCATTATTATCAATGCTCAGATGCCCATCATCCAAGTACCTGCGAAGATAGGTTTCCTGATTCAGCGTATATAAAATGGCATCACCAATAAGGGAAGATCTGTCTACAGAATCTTCCATCGAATGCAGCCATTCAAACAGGGCATCCACCACTGGACGTGACTGTTTCTGACGTTCCTGATACCGTTCTTCCGGTGTCTTATCTTTGATCAGTTCCTCTACTTTATACAGGATTCCGATCCTCGTCATTGCCTGATATGCAACTGTTTCTTTCAGCTGCTCCTTTGTGAAATCCTTTTTTAATGCCGTGAGTGCAGCATCAAAACGGCGTCTCGCATGGGTAAAGCATCCGGTTACGGTGATGGAATCGTTCAGTCCATGATACGCCTGATATCCATCACACGTCAGATATCCATGAAATGTATCTCCAAGGAAGTTTACCGGGTGATATCCGGCACGCGTTCTCTCATAATCAAAGAGAACCATCTGTGGGGCTTCACTGTAATGATCTGTCAGATATACCCACATCCAGTTTTGAGATGATCCTTTCTGATCTGGTTCATCAATCACCTGGATCCTGGTTTCATCGCAATGGATGTATCTGCTCTTTAGGAATTCTTCCTTCATCTGCCCATAAAGCAGTCCCAGATACCGGTCTGCACAGCTGATGATCCAGTTTGCCATTGTTTTTGTTGAAAGATTTAAGTCATACCTTGCGAATTCCCGTTCCTGTCTTGCCAGCGGCATGCCATTGACATACTTTGCATTCATGATTCCGGCAACCAGCGAAGGTGTAGCAATGCTTCCCTTGATCAGCGGAAACTCTTTTTCCGGCCGGATCATAGCACCACATTTTGGACAACTGTATACATAGGTTACTTCTTCCACCACTTCAAAGGTGGAGGGGATGAATTTCAGTCGTTTTACGACTTCTTTTGTGACGACTTTATACTTTGTTCCACAGTCCGGACAATAGCGGTCTTCGCCGGCCAGTTTATATTCGATTGTTTCTGTTACTTCGAAATTAGAGAGATCTTCTTCTTTTTTGCCGGTGCGTTTTTTCCGTTTGTGCGATGGAATCACGATTTCCTCTTCAATCTCAGCAGTATCCATATCTGCATTGGTCTCAGCCTCATTAAACAGATCCATCTGTTCATATCCATCTGCGTATTTTTCACTGGAAGAACCGAAACGTCTTCTTTGTGCAAGCGCAAGACGGTCTGAAAGCATTGCGTTCATAAATTCCAGTTCTTTCTGCTTGTCTTTCAGAAGCTGTACCTCGGTCTCTTTTTTT
>NZ_QRHS01000047.1:0-7038 GCF_003470905.1 Roseburia sp. AM23-20 | reverse complement strand
CAATAATCTCTTCCGCATATTTTTCTCTATTCAGCATCTTTCTTCTCCTTCCCGTACCGCAACTGATACGGTACTTCCTTAAAATCTCTCAATGCATCCGGGTTTGGATGCTTCGGTATTCTCGTTTGCTTGTCCGTCAGCGATTTAATGGCTCTATTACGTTCTTTGATGTCTCTATGCATTACTCCGCCCTCCTATCACAGCCACAATCTCCCGGTACTCTCTTTCTCTTTTAGAGATTTCCCGATTAAGTACATCCAACCGTCTAAACAGTGCCGCCGTGTACTCTTCGTCCGTCAGCTCCGTTGTTCTTTTCTTACCTTTTGCTGCAAGTGGCAACCGTACCTGTTCGCCGTTATGCATCAGGATCTTGATGATCTCCAATCGCGGCACACAATTTAAATCTGCTAAAATCTGCAACTGGCTTGCTCTGTCCTTTGCGCTGCGGTACTGCCTGCAAATTTCTCCCTCCGTCATATTCACTTCAACCACCTCCCGGTTGTGAATTTAGCACCTGTTTTTCTAATTCGTCATAGTCATACTGACGATGATTAATATTACTAAAAGCATTGCTTTTGCCCTTATGCCCTGTTGCTTTGCCAGGCACATAGTTCTCATCCAGATAATCTACATAGCCACTGTTAAAAAATGTACTCCCATACTGCGCTTTCCTCCAGTCGGCGTCCTTCTGCAATTCAAGACTGTAGCGGTCAATCGCTTTAACAAGCCTATCTTCCCCGATTGCAAGTAGCCGTTTCTTTTGGGTATCCGATACCTGTCCTTTGCCTTTTTTGTTCGGATATGCTTTCCACAGACGTTCGAACAACGCTTTGGCATCCGCCAAAGTATTTTTATTATTATCATTAACATTTACAGTAACATTAACATTATCAGTAATAGGGTTATTTTGCTTTTCAGAAAAACCATTTGCTTTTTTTGCTTTCTCTTGTTTTTGTGAAATATCTTTTGTTTTTGGTCTGCCGCCAAGTTTTCCGGCTTCCCGACGTTTCTCAATCTTCTCTAAATATGCGGCAGTGTCACGATCTATCCTTGATTTGATAAAGCTGAATGCCATATTTGTCATGCCGTCCATCTCTGGGAGTTCATCCCCTGACGCGTAACACAATACTGCCGTCAGGAGTGCTCCTCGCTGTTCCATCGTAAGCAGTTTTATATGTTCCAGATACTCCGCATACAGGACAAAGCTGCTCTTTTCATCCGTCAAGACATCACCCCGTTTCCAAGTCCTTAAGAAGCTCTCTCAGTGACATTTTTGCCTGCGCCTGTGTAAGTTCCGTAATGGTCACTTCAATTCTTGGATTGTCCTTATCCACGTCCGTATCAAAGTAAAAATGCGGTATATATTTCTGACCATCATCTTTGATTACCCATGCTTTTTTCAAGCTGTCCTGCACGAACTTGGCGGCGCAGGACAAAATGTTATCATTATCCCTGCGACGGTCTTTTTCATAAAACTGATAGTAGATCAGAACCGGATCCGTAATATGTACACCGGGAAGTTGCTGCCTTATATACCAGATGATAGAATCCTCGCTTTTCTTTTTCATCCGTCCGCCCTTGCGGGGATTCGTCCGGTTGGCGGCTGTGTAATCATTCAGGCCATCCAACCGTCCGGGAATCGTAAATTTATACTCCATTGACACCACCCATTCCCACATTACAGCTTCTTATTTCAAGGATTGTATTATTACTTGGATTCCATCCTTCGACATATTCAACAGCTTCCTGGTATCTCTTGGTTGGAATATTGTTTCTGGAATTGACTCTGAAATAATCCTGAATATCATGATTACACTCAGAAAACACCTTTTTGCTCATTTCCTTATACGCCAGTGCTTTTTTACCACCAAGAACCTCAATCACTCTTTTATTTACAGTTTTCTTTAATTCCTGCTGCTGTTCATAATCAATGGTCATAGTATTTTCAAGATGTGTGATTCTCTCTTCATGTCCATCGATCATACCAAGCTGTACACGCATCATTTCCTGTGGTGTCAGCGGTTTTTGATAGGTGCCGGTTCTTCTGATCTGTGGCAGCACTTCCGATGTCACCCAACGTTTGAAACGCTTTGCTCCTGGCATTTTGCTTGAAAGAATCAAACTGTAAAGTCCCGATTCATTAATACAAATAACTTCCCGGTTTTGACCTGACAGAACGATTCGTTCGGTCAGCTTATCCTCTTCGTCAACATGATCTCTGATGGCTTTTTGTGTATTTGTATATTGCAAAATTTCCGCAATGTCTTTCGCAACAAACCACGGTTCTCCATCTACCGTTACTGTTCGGATCTCTCCAAACTCTCTATTCTTAAAAATCTCTAACTGATTCAATATCTTCTCCTTTCCCTCCGGCACCCATCGGCACCGGAGATCATGGCTCTCAATAATACTGCGATATATTATTCTGCATGAACTGTTTCTTAAGGTGTTTCAACCCTACAAATAACTTTTTCCATATCTCTTCCGAAATGTGTCCCTGGCATCATCCTCGTTCACATCCTCATGTTCTACGATATAGTGCTTTTCCCACGCAAGCTGACCGATGATGTGCATCAACACACTCATTTCCTTATTACGGTGCACGCTCATGTTCCCCTCATGATGCTCATAGGATAACGGCACCCACAAACCATCTTCGTCCGATAACCGGCGGTTCGCTGTCCCCTCAAAGATATGATGCCTGTGCACGTTCGGCGTGCCGTCGATCATGTCATACCCGGCATATTTCATATCAACAACAATAGAATCTTTCATCTACACCTCCCCGATCAATTCGCTTGACCAGATAGGCCTATCCAATACTTTCGTATGCTTGCAGTAATCACAATGTTCACAACGCATCGGCTCTACTGCTCCACTTTTCAGCATAAGGATTGTTGATACGTTGTGCTCAACCTCTGTAAGTGCTTCATCAAGCAGGCTCTGTTCCACAGCGATCACCTGTATATCAGCCTCTTTTTCTTTTGAGACTGCTGCAATAAAAAATGGAAGTTTCTTCCCTGTATTGATTTCAACAACTTTCTGATAAACTGCGCCCTGAATGTAATAACCCCATTCTGCAAGGAAATTAAGGTGTCCTGTATCTGGATGATAAAATTCCTTGGTAATACTCTGACAGGTTTTCAGATCCACAATGCATTTGCCTGGATGGTAACTGTCAATTTTGATTTTCCACTTTGCACCAAACATATCCGCTGTCATGATGACCTGTTTTTCACCACTCATGTACTGCATAAACAGTGCATCCCTTTCACATCGGTTAATCATCTCATTTGCCTTTACATACTCGGCTTTCAGATTTCCATCCTTTTTAAACATGCATGGATGCTGCGCTTTGAATAAATCAAGCGTTCCCTCAAAATGTGCATCTACATAAGAACCGACCATCAATGCTGTGGAATCTTCCATAGCCTCCACCCATGTACCATTTAACTTTGAAAGGGCATATTCTTCACAGCCGGGCTTACCGTATGTACCCATAAAATCTTTATACTGGCTGACAGATAAATACTCTTCATTTGCCTCACGGCTGTAATAATTCTCACTCGTTAATAACATTATCAAATACCTCCGATGCTTCTTTTGCGATTTGTGCCTGTCTGGAATCTGCGAATGGATCCGGCACATCTTTTTCAATAGGGAAATAATCTTCTGTCTTTGCCTGTCCGTTTTTCAAAGCTGTGTATACTCCCCATAAGTCGGTACACTCGTCAGCACCAAAATCTCCCATGTTCCGTCCTGCATATTTTTCAATCTGTTCTTTTGTAACTCCAAAATCTTTTTTAAACAGCTTTTCAATCTTGTTAATCTTCTCCTGACTCGGAAGTTCTCCATAGCTTTTTTTCTGTGTTTCTTTACATTCATTAACAGCCATGTCTACAACGTCTCCCGGAATAACTCCAAGTATGCAGGCTCTCATTCTTCTTGCACCGAAGTTTGCGGTAGCCTCATAAATATCCCTGCTGTCAGTAAGCGCATACGATCCATTTCTTGTATCTCTTTTATGCTCAACACCGAAAATCTTTGTCACACGGGTATTTGTCTCTAAATCCCACGCATATGCCATCATTTCTGATTTTCCGTCTTTCTGCTCTAACTCGATAATTCCATAGTCGATATTTCCCCAGTTCTGAGCTAATGACTCCGCCAGACGGACCGATGGTCCGCTGACGTTCTGTCCGCCTCTTGGATATGAATAAATTGCCTGTTCTGCTAACGTGGCTCTCTGACAACTCCTTCTTATCTTTTCTATTGCTTCATATTCATCTCTGGGAAACTTCTTAGCCATAAAGATGGCGCCCTGAACTTCCTGTGTCTGTCTGTTTACCATCATTTCTGTCTGTGATGTCTTAGGTGCAACTGCCGTCTGCTGCCCTACTGATACCATATTATCCATGCCATACCTCCTATAATGTAACTACCGTCATTGTGTCATCATCTGTTGTTCTGGTCGCAATAAACTGCAACCCTTTGTTTTTGCATTTCTGATACAGTTTTTCACGCAGATCTGTTGCAAGTTTCTCCACTCCATCGATCAGGATGATATTTAAACCGTTCGGGTTCTGAATTGCCACATCAATGCAGAGATCCAGTTTTTCTCCCTCTGACAGGTTCGATACCGGCAGACCGTTAATCAATGGCGTTCCATTTTCTACCGTCAGACCAGCGATCGGAATCGTACAGTTCGTAAGGATTTCCCCCGGAAGCGTTCTCGCTTTTTCAATCTTATCTGTAAGCTCCTGTGACTGTGCCTGCATTTCCTCGATTTCGCTCTGCAGACGGAGCATTCTTTTATATTCATTGATATGAGACTGCATTTTTTCAATCTCCTGTGCCTGCTCCTGCAATGCTGTCACATCCTGTGGCTGCTTGTCTGCATATTCTGCATACTCGGCGATCTCTGCATCAAAACGTGCCACATTCGCTTTGTAAGTCTGTTCGATGACTTCCAACTTATCTGATTTCTTAGATGCAAGCTGTTCTTTTTCCGTCTCATAAGCTCTAATCTGTTCATTTAAAGATGCAATGGATTTATCAATCTGGTTTGCACGGTTAGCAATTTCACGATCCAGTGCTGTGATCTCAATCTCACGATCCGCATCAAACTTTCTAATCTTACTATCGCGACTGTCTCTCAACAGTTTTGCTCTCTCGATGGTCTGATTTTCTTTCTGCATACGCTCGATCTGACGATAAATATCTCCGGCGCTTGCCTGTTCCCATTTTTCAACGTCATATCCAACTGGGATACCATTTGCGATCTCTTCCACAAAAGCTTTTTTATTTCTGATATCGCGGTCAATATTACGGCGGTTCTGATAATAATCGCCGTTCTCTGCCTGAATATCATTCAGCACAGAAAGAATGTTCTGATCGTAAGAAACCCACGCCGGAATCTCCCCGAACCACTCCTTGATTTTGTTCATATCCCATGGATACTCAATCATATCAAGGATAATCGCATTCTGCTGCTTTTTATCCATGTTCATAAACTCGATAGGGTTCAACTGCAACGGTGTGAATAATTCCTTTAAAAACGCTTCTGGACTTCCTACCTCTAAACCATCTCTTTTCACTGACTTATAAGGTGCCTTTCCTATTCTGACCTTACGATCAATGGAAAGTCCGGTATCCGTTTCAACGATAATCTCGCCCTCGTTCTCTCCCTTATGTACGATATAGTCGCGATCACTCTTATTGGCAAGCGCGTACTTAATTGCATCCAGCACAGAACTCTTGCCTGTACCATTTTTACCAGACAGCTCCAAAGAACTTCCATCTGCCTCATACTCTCTGATTCCGAAAAGATTTTTGATTTTAATTTTTGTAATATTACTCATTCTCGATCTCCTTTAATATCTGTATTCTCTTGTCACTTTGTCCCCATCGTTCTCAATCATGATGGATAATTCTGTCTCAGTATTGAGACAGAACCTGCTTCTTATATCTCCGTTGGATGTACAGACAATCGCTGCCACTCCCTCAACGCCGATTTCTTCTAAAACCTCACTCAAATGCTGCAACTCTTCAATAAGATTTTCCTCATCCTTACTGCACAACTTAATTTTTGACACTTATAAATTCCTCCATTTCCATCTGCGTCCAATCCGTTGCCCGGACCATCCACTCAATCTGTTTTTCGCGCTTCTGCCGTTCTGTCTCCCCGGTTATGCAGTCATCACACACTCCGTTACGACCTTCGCCCGGATCCATGGAACAGCCACAGCGTTTGCATTGTTTCTCATACATTGACACAACCTCAATTTCAGTGTTACAATAAACGCAGAAATACTTGGTATTTCCACGATTGAAATAGCACCTGCTCTCGCCAAAGTTCAGGGTGCTATTTTTTTGTCCTCGATCAACACCATATCCCCATCCAGCTTGTCCGCTTGATGAAAATAAAACATCTCGATCTGCATCTCTCTTCTGCGCTCCGACAGAACTCTCAACCCGTATCCAGCTCCGGCGATAAATCCACCAAGGATACAGACTGCTCCGGCGTAGTACATATACACTCCGTCGCTGTCGAGACAGCACATGGCAAGCATTGATATAACCCCGCCGGTTGCCATGATGATTTTAGATAACCTTCTCATTGTTTTCCGACTCTTCCCTTCTTTCTATTCCAAGGAACTTATCCAACTTTGTCCGGAAAATAAAGTATTCATGCTGTCCGCCCTTATTCTTCGGTGTGACAACTCTGCCTAAGTCCCAGTCCTTTGCTGCCATCTTTCTTCTAAGATATTCAGGATGGCATCCGATTTCTTTAGCAGCATCAGCAACACTGACTCGCTGACATTTTTCGCTTTTTTCTTTTGTCAATGCCTCACTTCCCTTCTACCGGAATCCCGATCACACTCTCCATCAGATCAATGTGATCTACGGTTATATGTAACTCGGTATGCGGATCATGGTTCTTTTTCAACCAGTCGACTACCGGCTTACACAGTTTTTCTAACTCTTCTGCTTCGCTCATATTTCTCCTTTCTCGTTACATTTCTTTATTTCTCCATC
>NZ_QRHS01000046.1:7377-7816 GCF_003470905.1 Roseburia sp. AM23-20 | reverse complement strand
CTCGACAAATATAATGAAGTCCTGATGGATACAGAGAAAAATTATACAAAAGAAATGGAGAAACTCCACCAGAAGCAGTTTGAAAGTCTGCCGGAAGAAAAACAATACAAAGGCGGGCGCACAGTGGATGAATTGTTGCAGGACATGGCAGAAGGAAAGACACTGGATGATGCGGAAACGGAGTATGTGAAGATTTTTGCAAACCTGAAAGATTTTGAGAAAGCACAGCAGAAGGCGGAACTGAAAAATGATTTTTCCGAGGATTTTGTAAAGGATCTGGAAAGCAAAGGTATCTCCCGTGATGAGCTGGAGGGAATGCAGATAAAGATTGAAAGCAATGGGAATGTAACAGTGAGCGGTATCGAAGATAAGGAAGTCCGGGAGCAGGTTCAGAAACTGGTAGAGGAAAAGTACAGTGACCGGATGTATCAGTATTACA
>NZ_QRHS01000046.1:0-7367 GCF_003470905.1 Roseburia sp. AM23-20 | reverse complement strand
GGAGTATGTGAAGATTTTTGCAAACCTGAAAGATTTTGAGAAAGCACAGCAGAAGGCGGAACTGAAAAATGATTTTTCCGAGGATTTTGTAAAGGATCTGGAAAGCAAAGGTATCTCCCGTGATGAGCTGGAGGGAATGCAGATAAAGATTGAAAGCAATGGGAATGTAACAGTGAGCGGTATCGAAGATAAGGAAGTCCGGGAGCAGGTTCAGAAACTGGTAGAGGAAAAGTACAGTGACCGGATGTATCAGTATTACACAGGAATTGCTGACAGTGTGGGAAATCTGTCGTCCAATACCTATCAGTATGCCACGGATGTGCAGGAAGTCAGGCGTTACTTAAAAGGGGTTACGGGAGAAGATATTTCTCTGGAGAACCTTTACCTGACACCAGACGGAAAGATTGGCGGGCTGCCGGGAAAAGCTGCTGATCTGATCAACAAAACAAAGGACAACGCCAAGATAGAGCGGATAAAGGATGCATTGATAAATATTATAGGACATAACCGGACAAGCGGTGATCTGGGGATTCCAGACTTTACTTCGGAGTTTCAATTCAGTAATGGTGCTTTTTCTGTGGCAGACAGTGGTTTTACGGTGGATATGGCGGCATTGGATAGAAGGCTGACGCCACAACCGCATGATAACATGTATTCGGATATGTATGCGTATAGTTTCAGGAAAGTATTATGATTATGAAAAGTAATTATACACAAGGAGAATGAACAGATGGTAATAACCCGCACAGTAGAGATGCATGCGCAGCTTGTGGGATATGATTTTAAGAAAAAAGGTTTACCCACTGATAAAAATATTGCAGTAGAAAATAGTAAAGTTTCCAATGATTATTTCTGGAAAACAAATAAATATACGGATCAGGATGTGTTTGGAAGAACACTGGATCTGACGGCACTTATCAATAAGCCGGACGGATATTTAAAGGGAAGTTTATCGGATACGGAGGATGTGGACTATTACGAATTCAATATTACAGAGTACCGGGCATTAAGTTTTGCGAAGGATACCTATAATAGGGATATTACTATCACTTTAGATCATATACCGGAAATAATGTATATAAAGTTGATGATTTAGGCAGATATTATATGTTTGCATAAGATATATATACAAGTATGAAACTATAAAAATATAGTATGTTTTATGTGGTAAAAATATTGTATTTATGAGACTTTTGGTATTTCACAAATACCTAAGAAAAAATAAAGTAGAGGAGAGTGTATATTATGAATATTGATTACAGTCAGTTTTACAGAGGAACAACGAATATTCCCTCATATGGGAATGGTATATATAAGAAAGACACCCTTGTAAAGTATGAATTTAACACTACAGATGAACATGGCAATAAGATTATGGACAAGATGTCAAGGGAAGAAACCCTGCAGGCGATGAAGGACATCGGTTCGCAGTATGGAGATGCGGTTATTGTTGAATTTTCGGGAGATGGAATGGCTGCACTTGTGGAAAACAAGAAAGGTATAGTGGATGCCAATGTAACACAGGAGCAGCGGGAATCAATGGAGGCGAGAAATGCAGCGTTCCAAAAAGAAATTACGCAGGTTGATAACTCCCTAGAACTTCCGGCATATTCCGGAATGTATGGTGCAGACAAGGCGGTTGCATCTGCGGTGGAGAACTGCAGCAAAGAGGAACAGGGATTTGTGTATGATATCATCCGTCAGAATTTCCTTGTTGGAAATACTGGCTCTATGACAGAGGAAGAACGGCAGGCAAATATTTCACTTGGTATGAAAAAAGCGGAATATGCGGCAGAGAATTTTATCCCGGAAGATAGCATAAAACCATTTTTGGAAGCAATGGAGTCTATCGCAAAGCTTGCGAGCGCAGGAAAAGCTGACAATAACGGAAATATGGACTATGGAGTAGGGAAAGGTACATATCTTGGACATGGTAGCAATATTGTAAAGACTACAAATGCGCTTGATATGATGAGGACGATGGACGGCAGTGCATACACGGAATATCAGAAGATTAGTAAAGAAAGCAGCAATGAGGACAGACAGCTTAATGCATTAAAATACCTTACAAATTGGTATGAAGGGGCAGTGAAAAAGAATCCTTCGATGGTTGATAATTACGAAAAGCAGTCGGAGGAATATGTGGAGAAAAATGTAAAAGATCAGAAGCTGGATGCAACTTTTTCAGATATAAAGACAGAAAATAAAGCGGCTTTTTTTGAAAGTCTGAAAGTGTTCCAGAATAATAATCCTAATTTTCTCTCATCTATCATAAATCGGGAGCTGGCATCTAAATTTTGGAGCATTTGATAAACGTAGATTGGAAAAGTTATAATTGCTCGGAAAATGGAAGATAACAACAATAAAGTGTAGAGTGTGCCTTTCACATAGGGACACTTGTTACAAGCAATATTGTAAATGATACAAGTGGAGATTAAGGCACAAATATGATAAAAACAAAAAATATTTCAGAAATGTTGACTTCTTTAATTGAGGAGTATCGTTTTAATAAAAATACTCTTTCAAAATATTTAGAAATAACTGAAGAAACAGTAGATTGAGTAGTAATGGGCAATGTGGAATGTTTGCCAGATGATCCTGCATTGCGTCTTAAAATACTTAGTAAAGCAGGATTTCTGTATTTTGGAGCGATTGAAGATAAGGATAGGCAATTAAGCGGTTTTTTGGAAGTGCTTGTTTCCTATCATGGCATATCCAAGCTAACGATAGCAAAAATGGCTGGTGTTGAGGAAAATGATATTGACAGGCTTTTAGTCAATCCACCAGAAAAGATTGAAATCGAAGTAAAGTATAAAATTGCTGTGACGGTTATGGAACTGCGATTTTGGCTAAAAGATTGTGAATCACCGATATAATCGGGATTTGTGAGTAGAGGGCACTTATGAAAAATAAAAGTATCAATCAAGTTTCCATAATAAATGGTGAAGATGGTCCCACAAGTGTTTTTATATTTGGAGAAGCTCAAAAGCAATCTCTAAAGATTAGAATCCGAAAAGCTATCTATCAATCCAGACGAAAAAGGATAGAAAAGAGAATAGCGGCCAACCCGCATACCCTTGCGGAAGTGGTGCAATACGCAAAGGATCATTATGATTTAGTGGAA
The DNA here is from genome assembly GCF_003470905.1 of Roseburia sp. AM23-20. Taxonomy (NCBI): domain Bacteria; kingdom Bacillati; phylum Bacillota; class Clostridia; order Lachnospirales; family Lachnospiraceae; genus Roseburia; species Roseburia sp. AM23-20. The sequence goes on along the minus strand of NZ_QRHS01000046.1, from coordinate 4,243 downwards.
ATCAATCCTGCCGCAACAAATTGGATAGAACGACAGAAAAATCTAAAAGCTAGTTTGATTATGCAGCATAAACCAGAACTTTTGGGCCAAAGGAAGGATATTCCAAAACCAGATTTTCATAATGAAGAATCTGTTAAAAATTTTTTGAATGAAATGGAAATTAGAAATAAATTGATTGACCAAATGCCTGATAATGTAATTCCCATGGATTTTCATTTATATGAAATAAAAATTGGTGAGGATTTAATGGAAATAGAGGTAGATTATACCTGGAATATATTTGGAATATCTTACTCTGGCAATAAGTCGGTCATAAAAAGGTTTAAGAAAATAGCCAGAGATTTATATTGTTATTATGGTGTCAGTGAGGAGGATATAAAGAACCGGACAAAAAGATATTCTTCACTGGTAACGGAATTGAGTTCATAATTCAGAATTTTAAATAGAGGTGTATAGTAGGGTTAGTTCAGGAAGTGATTCGTTTTATTTATATGTAGAAGATGGCAATGGAAATGTTAATTATACAACAGTAAGTAAGAGTGGAACAATAACAATTAATGATTTTAATGGTTTTGATCCGTCAGGCAAGTGGAAAATATGGATTGTTACAAAAGGAACAGTTTCAACATCCACTGAAACAATAAAAGTATATTATACATATTAAAAATGTAATGTGGCTACAATTTTGTATTATAGGAGAGAGTGAAATATGAATGTAAATATTAACAATAAAAATTTATTTTCGCAAAGTTTGCTAATAAACAAATTCTTCTTTCAGAAAAATTTCTCACACAAGCAGACTGGGATTACGACCCTAGATTCTGGGTGTCAATATAGAAATAACAATTATTACTATAATAAAGATGGTGTACCTTTTTTATCAAAGGAACAGGCAGACCGTTGTATCAATGGTAAGGATTGGAAAAAGATAGTGTCTGTATCGGATAAGGTGAAGTCGGATTTAGAAAAGGTTGTAAAGCAGGATTTTATCAGTAGCAATGGTGCATATATACCAGAAGAAAGCAAGAGACATGATGTAATCAAACAGTATTTGAATACGATTCCTTCTGAACAGCGAAATTCCGCTTCGTGGACATTGAGCAGAATGGCTGGAGATTATGCTTCAAGAATGGAGACACTGGTAAAGAAAAATAATCCTGGATGGAAGCCGGGAGATGCATTTGATACAAGTATTTTAGATCAGATGGATGATACTCTTGGTGGATTAGATTTTAAAGTATAGATGTAGGTGAGAGAAATCCAACAGGTGGCATAGTTGGAAGGACTCCGAATAATGAAAGGAGATATGTTAATATGGCAGTTACAGGAATAGGAACTTATGCGTCATATACGAATAGTTATGGCAATACACAAAATGCTGGAAACAAAACGGGCAGGACATATAAGAATGCTCATGAATATAAGAACTATTTAACACAAAAATACGAATGTTTACGAAGCAGGGATTATTCCGTAAATATAAACAGTTCTCTTTTGTCAAAGGCTATGGGAGATGAAAAGACAAAACAATGGTTGGAGTATAATCTATCTTTAATACCGGAAAGTATCGAAAAATTGAAAGCTGCTCAAAGTGCTCGTGGCTGTAAGGTACTGAGTGTAACGGATAAATGGATATGATAGCATAACAGAAGAAGTACTGGTAACAGATGAGGTTGATCCGGGAACAGAAAAAGCAAGGAAAGAACTTGAAGAAAGACTCGAGAAAAGGAAAGCAGAAAAGAAAGAGACAGAGGAACGGCTGGAAAAACAGCGTGCCGAAAAACAGGAGCAGGAAGAACGGCAATATAATCTGAAAATTGATGGAAAAGATGTGGCAGACCTAACAGGAAAACTGGTGGAACTGCTAGGTACTTCAACTTCTACAGGAGTGACAGAAAATGGAGTTTCGACATTTGATGTGCTGGCATAGAAACTGATATGAGTATGCCGGGATGTATTGACATGCAGAATGTATTTTTATTTCTTTCGGTGGGACTGGTTGCGATTAACCTTATCCTTATGGAGTTCATGCAGAATACCATTGAAAAAGAAGAGAGAATAAAAATTGCGGTGCTTACAGAACAAAATCAGAAAAACCGGATTGCAGATTATCAGGATCGGGAAGAAATCTATGAGCGTCAGCGAAGAAAAATGCACGATTATAAAAATCAGCTTTCCACGATCCAGACATTGATAAAGAATGGACACACAGATGAGGCACTTTCATTTACGCAGAAGCTGACAGAGAGCATAGCTGTCGAGATGTCGGCAATCAACACGAACCATCCGGTGGTCAATGCTGTTTTAAACCAGAAGTACCGCAGCATGCAGGAGAAACACATAGCAGTGATCCTAAAAGTAGGGGATTTGCAGGAGATCTGTCTGGAGGAGGAAGAGATCGTGATTCTGCTCTCCAATTTACTGGATAATGCAATCCGGGAGAGTGAAAAGGTACTGAAAAATACCGGAAAAGCGGTCATTCATCTGAAATTAGAGTGCGAAGATCATAAACTGATATTTGCGGTGAGAAATCCGGTGACAGAAAAGGTGGAAATTGAAAATGACACGATAAAGAGCAAAAGAGGGGATCATCACGGCATTGGGCTGTTAAATGTAAAAGCAGTTGTGGATAAATATGGCGGTGATATGGTGCTTTCCTGCGATGAAAATGAATTTAAGGCTGTGGTTATCTTGTAAAGAGATGGTCTTTGTGTGCGTAATATGGTCGTTTGATGATATGGGACTAGGAGAACAGGTTATTTTATCCGATAAAGAAAGCAAAGGAGGTTACTATGAGTAATACAATTAATGTGAACTATATGACACGGGCTTACAATCAGTACCAACAGAAAAATGCGGCTAAAGATCAGGAGAAGGAAGATACAAGGTTTGCGGATAGTGTAAGAGAAAAGAGCGAAGCTAGTGGAAGTATAGTGGGCAATTCAAAAATAGGTTCTGTGTCTGCTAAAGATATGACGATGGTGGAATACAAGCAGTACATTTACAATAAAATATCTCAAATTCCAATGCACCCCACAAGAGCAGGCGAGTCAATATCTGTTACAATTTCAGAGGCGGGTTTTGAAGCAATGAAGAATGATCCAGAGTATGAAGCATGGGTATTAAATGATTTGCAAGTGGGTTGGTCACAACCAGATAAATGGTCCGGTATATGCGGAGGAGCGTTTTCTACAATATATTATGGAGCATCAAAAGAAGAATGTCATGCTGAGATGTGGAGTGCTGGTTATAACAATGGGAATGGTGGGAAGATTTTTAATGATAAGTCAAAAAATAGTTTTTGGGAGCGCAGAATAGAAAATAAAAAGAGAATAGAAAATCAGGTAAAGAAACAACAGGAAAAAAAGCGGATTCAGAAAAAACAAGCGGAAAGAACAGCTTATGAAGAATATGCGCAAAATAAAAGGTTATCCGCTCAGGATGCCAGAACTCGATTGGTGGCTGAGAGTAGTTCGTCTGCTAAGACTGTCACAATAAGTCAGGCAGTAGCTTCCTATGAGACAAATTTTACAATGGCAGTAAGCGTATCGAACAAAACCCAATAGCCTGCAAATAAAAAATCAAGGCTAAATAGAAAGGAGAGATGCAGTATGGGAATTAATGGAGTATCATCGTATGCCAATACATACACATACGGAAATGTAAAAAATGAAAATGTAAAGCCATCAAAGAATAGTGAAAAGAATTATTATGCAGGATACACTATGAATTCAGCCAATAAGTTTAAAAATGTATCAGACTATTCAAAGTATTTGACTAACAAGTATAAATGTTTGACTCCATGCAAAAATGCTTCTGTATTGATTGACGGAAGTGTAATGCGAAAGGCATGTGGAGATGAAAAAACTGCGAAATGGCTTGAGGAAAATTTAGCAATTATGCCAGATGTTATACGAAATGCACAGAAGGCGGCAATAAGTCATGGTAGTAAACTGATATCAGTGGAGTTTAAGTTTACGAATAATGGAACCGAAATGACAACCTGTGGCATTTTTGGAGAGACTGGTACGGATTCAGAAATTGACAAATGGCTGGAGAGAATGAAAGAGGATAAAGAAAAAGAAGATAAAAAAACAGAAAATATGATTGCTATAGAAGCGACAACTAAAAATAAGGTAGGTTTTGATACATATGCATAGTATCAATTTCTATAATTTTGAAGAAACAGGAAAAGGAAGCAGTAAAAAGAGCACAGGCAAGACGAAAAGCTGTACAAAACGAA
>NZ_QRHS01000045.1:0-8002 GCF_003470905.1 Roseburia sp. AM23-20 | reverse complement strand
CCAAGCTGAAAGAAATGGAGGGGGAAAGCGATGTATTGTGATGGAAGATGTCAGTATTTGAATGAACGTAAACATAAATGTGAGTTGACCGGAGAAAAATTGACTTACATGAAGCAGACCGGAAGTATTTCTTTCTCCGTGCATGAACATAGAGGATTTTGCAAAGGAAAAAAGGTGGAACGTGATGGAGAATAGATATTTATGCCGTGGAAAGCGGATTGATAATGGCGAATGGGCGGAAGGGTATCTAATTGTAGACGAGAAGGACTACTCTAAATATTTTATCGGTTATGTACTTGGAACGAATGAAGATGGTACTCCTCACGATTTGGATGCCGCGCAGGTGAACCCATCTACAATCTGCCAGTGCACCGCAATGCCTGATAAGAACAACAAACTGATCTTCGAGAATGACATTGCCATAAAGCATAATGATGATGATAAAGAGCCATATCTGATTAGATGGAGTGAGAATTACGCAGCATGGGAACTGGCACAATGCGGATGTGCTATGTACGGATTTTTCGATGTTGATTTCGGCGAAATAGAGGTAATCGGTAATGCGATTGATAATCCGGAGCTGTTGGAGGTGTAGGATGCCGAGAACCATAGCGTATAGAGCGGGAGGATTTACAAATTGTGGAATCGGTTACACAAAATTCAGTCAAGAGGAATTGGCAGAAATGAAAGATAGAGTCATGACGGAGAGTGAATCAATAACAAAAAAATATTGCAGTACATGTAAATACTACGCTGAATATGAGGGCGTTTGTTGCAATGGAGACAGTGAACACTGTGCAGATTTCCGTGGACTGGATGATACATGTGAGAAATGGAAGGAAAACGAAGAATGAATGAAGAACTTAAACCATGCCCGTTCTGCGGCGGAAAAGCAATGTTCTTTACCATTGTAAATAAGTCATCACATTCGGATGTTGGAGTAATGTTCAAAATCAAATGTATGAAATGCGGAACAGAACTTCCAAAAAGCTATGAATGTGAGATGTATATGGATCAGGACGGTGGAATCAGAACAGGAAAAGACGAGCGAACAAAAGCAACTACAGATTGGAACAGGAGAGCAAACAATGAGACTGATTGATGCGGATGCACTAAAGAAAGATTTAAAATCGGTTACTTTAAGCAATGGAACTTTAGTAAATACAAATGCAGTATTGTATTTACTAGAAGAATATCCGACCGCCTATGACCCGGACAAGATTGTGGAGCAGTTGGAAAATGAGAGAAAGTTTTGGGAGAATGCATATAACAGGAATTTGGGAAAAGAGAAAGCAAGAAGTTATGAGCACGCAATCGAGATTGTGAAAGGCGGTGGAGTAAAGTGACAAGAGAAGATAAAGAAGCAATTTTAAATAGTTTTGACGAAACAATGATACAACCGGATGAAGCAATGAACCTCACAGAAATGAGAGCATATGTAAAAGGTTTTGAAGATGCTAGAAATGCAATGTTTGATGCGACTGACAAGTTTTATCGAAGTAATAAGACGGATTAGAACCGTAGAGAAGAGGTGCACTGATATGTCAAAAGCAGTATTAGTTATGGATATGCCGGAACAGGTGTGCCAGAAATGCACATTGTGCTATGAGACAGAGAATGATGACGAATATCTGTGCTGTGCGACAGGAAAACTTGTACCAGACGGAAAAAAGCCGGATTGGTGTCCACTCCGGGAACTGCCGGAGAAAAGATACCAGAGTTGAAATCTGGTTATGAAGATCTCAGCATATCAATACGTCGGGTGGGTTGGAATGCCTGCTTAGATGAAATTTTGAAATAAAAAAGGAGTGAGAGGTTTTCCGTTAGATTGGATGATTTAAAAGCAATAAAACGATGAATTTATTGCATAAAACGCAACATAAACAAATTCAAAGTGCACTATTGTAGATATGTGCACGGAATATCAGAAAGGAGCCGGAACCTATCCGGATAAAAGGCGCGCCGGGTTCCTTTTGAAGAAAATGATACATGGAGAATTGATAGTTGACAATTTTGCCGGTGGGGGCGGCGCTTCCACTGGTATAGAAATGGCAACCGGATACAGTGTTGATATTGCAATCAATCATGATCCAGAAGCAATTAAGATGCATAAGGCTAATCATCCGAACACGAAGCATTACTGTGAAAACGTCTGGGCAGTTGATCCAGTAAAGGCATGCAATGGGCATCCGGTTGGACTTGCCTGGTTCTCACCAGACTGTAAGCATTTCAGTAAAGCAAAAGGTGGAAAGCCAAAGGATAAAAATATCAGAGGTCTTGCATGGGTAGCTTGCAGGTGGGCGGGACTTGTCCGACCGAGAGTCATCATGCTTGAAAATGTGGAAGAGTTCAAAACATGGGGACCATTGAACAGAGGGCACCATCCGATCAAGGCAAAGCAGGGAAAAACATTTGAAAAATTTGTACAGCAGCTTAATGATCTGGGGTACACTGTAGAATTTAAAGAACTGATTGCTGCCGATTATGGCGCACCGACCATGCGAAAGAGATTCTTCCTGATTGCAAGGTGTGATGGCAAGCCGATTGTCTGGCCAGAGCCGACACACGCACCAGCAGACAGTGAAGCGGTAAAAGCAGGACTAGTGAAGCCTTATGTTGGAGCATACACGCAGTTGGATTTTTCATTGCCCTGTCCAAGTATCTTCGATACTTCGGAAGAAATCAAGGAGAAATACGGCATCCGGGCAGTAAGACCACTGGCACAAAAGACGATGGACAGGATAGCCAGAGGATTTATAAAATTCGTTTTGAATAATCCAAAGCCTTTTATCATTCAGTGTAATCATGGCGGTGAGCGTAGACCGAATGATATCAGAGAGCCGATGCCTACCATAACCGGAAAGCACGGGTACGGGATTGTGGAGCCGTATATGGTGCAGATCGGGCAGACAGGATTTGCAAAAGACCGAAGTAAGGATGTTAGAGAGCCGCTTACAACGATTGTGAGCAAAAATGAGCATTGTCTGATTGAACCAACGCTTGCACCATACATGGGAAAGAATACGACAAATCATCCGGGCGGAAATTGCAAAGATCCGATACACACAATTACAACTGGCAATCAGCAATGTCTTATTAGTCCTACGTTGATTCAGTACCATTCAGAAACTTCAAAAGATGGAGTAAGAGGGCAGGCTATAAAAGATCCGATCATGACAGTTGACAGCTCAAATAGATATGGGCTGGTCGCATCGTTTCTGCATAAGTACTATGACGGAGGATATAAAGGTGCTGGGGAAACAGTAGAAAATCCGCTTCCGACAGTGACCGCATGGGATCATAACAGCGTTGTTACTGCGAATCTGATTCAGATGAACAATCATTGTGACGGAAAAGATATCAGACAGCCATTACCAACGATCACGGCTGGTGACGGACACTTTGGAGAGGTCAGAGCGTTTCTGATTAAATACTATGGACAGGGAACAGGGCAGGATATAGAACAGCCGCTTGATACAGTCACAGCACAGGATCGCTTTGGACTTGTGACCATCAACGGCACTGATTACCAGATTGTGGATATTGGACTGCGGATGCTGGAGCCAAGGGAGTTATATGGATGTCAGGGATTTCCGGACGATTACATAATCGACCATGATTACACCGGCAAGACATATCCGAGAAGCGAACAGGTGCGAAGATGCGGCAATGCAGTATGTCCGCCAATACCTGCAGCACTGGTCAGAGCAAATTTGCCAGAATTGTGTGTTGCAGAGCGGATGCCAAATATGCAGATAGAAGCAGAGCAGACCGGACAGCTCCGGTTTGCGTAAACCTTAAATTTTGTGGAGGTGTTGCCATGAATTTATTTGAAAAAGTAAAATGCAAAGGCTTTTATAAGCCATTTAAAGACGGAAGATGGCTGTATCTCGACAGGGAAACATTAACTGCTGATGCAATGGACAATAATCTGGCAGATGGAAACAATGATGGCACTGTCGAAAAGAATGTTGAATATATCGAGAAAACTTATTTCAAACACGTTGATAAGAATTTCATCGGCGTAATTGTCGGATATAAGAATATTGTTATCAAAGGTTATCTTGATGCAGTCTATCAAGACGAATGTGATGTAGGTGTCGGAGTTATTCCAGAAGCGTTTTATGTATCGAAAAGAGCAAAAGAAACAGTAAAATGTGCTGTTGTTTATTATGCGAACAATTTAAAACATTATGTTCCATTGGAAGATTTGGAGGTAATGCCATGATACAGATTTTAGAACTATTCGGAGGAATAGGCTCCCCGCGGTGCGCACTTAGAAACCTTGGTATTTCGGTAAAGGCGATTGATTATGTCGAGATTGACGAAAAGGCAGTACGTTCTTACAACGCCATGTTTGCAAACGAATTACCGTATAAGACGCAATCAGTTGTTGGGTGGAATCTTAAGCCGGATATTTTGATACATGGAAGTCCGTGCCAGGATTTCAGTATTGCTGGCAAACAGAAAGGCGCAGATAAGGGGTCAGAAACACGTTCAAGCCTAATGTGGGAAACCATCCACATTATCGGGCAGATGGGAGCCTGGAAGCCACGTTATGTCATTTGGGAAAATGTGAAAAATGTCCGTAGCAAATATATGGTGCATAACCACAACCGTTATATGTCTGAACTTGCAAAGATGGGATATACAAGCAGCTATGAGCTTTTGGATGCGCGGGATTTTGGATTGCCGCAGGCAAGGCAGAGATATTTCACGGTATCTGTACTTGGGAATGAATACTTTGATTTTTCCAATTTGATACATACACCAATGCGAAATATTAAAGACTTTTTAGAAAGTGATGTGCCGGAATACTATACTGTTACGCAACCGAGTATGTTACGAAGAATAGACGGATTGTCTGATTATAATGGAAGTTTTAAAGGCAGAGTTCCGGTTATTAAAGAGTATGCCATGACAATCACATGCAAGCAGATGAGAAGTCCAAACAGTGGCGTGGTTGATTTAGGGAACGGAAAATATCGGTATCTTACCGAAAGGGAATGTTGGCGAATACAAGGTTATACAGATGAGGATTTTGATAATGCACTGAAAGTACATCCAGGAAAGAAAAACTGCTTAAACGGTGCATTGTACAAACAGGCGGGGAACAGTATTCCGGTGACTATTTTTGAAAGTCTGTTCCGGAAGATAATTCTCGGAGAGACAAAAAAATTGGAAGAACAGACCGGACAGCTCCGGTTTGTCTAACCTTTAAATTTTAAAACCAGATAACAAATCCAAGCGATCATACCTTCCCCTGTAAGGATGCGGCGGGGGAAGAATAAAAATAAATTTGTAGTACATTGATAATTGAATATTGGCGGTTGAAGTGGTACAATTCAAAAAAATGCATATTGGAGGTATTGTTATGGCAGTAAATCAGCTAAAGATTGTTGTTAGTATCTTGAAAGAAGTTTCAGAAAAAACAGTCCCAAAACCGGAAGATTATGGAATAACTCAGCAATGCTACTATGATATAATAGAAGCGATGAATGATGAAGGACTACTGAAAAATGTTAAAATAACACATGATGCACAAAATAGGGTTTTAACAGCTTCTATAAAAAATGCAACAGTAACAATCAAGGGTATGGAATATCTTCATAACAATTCGGCATTAATGAAAACATATAAGGGATTGAAAGAAGTAAGAGAGTGGCTTCCGTTTTAATTAACTTACCAACCGTCAATATTCGATGGTTGGTATTTTTTTGCGCAAAATTTGAAAGGGGGAATGTACTTGGATGAAAAAGAAGTATACGAGATCTGCATGAGCGTGGACAGCATCATAGCTGATAAACTGACAGAATCAATCATTATTGGGACCAGTTACGACATGCTTGAAGCACACTACGGCATTCTTCCAATCAGCAGGCGTAGCTTTTACAGGAGAAAGGGCACAGCGCAGAGGCTTATGCGGCAGAGAATGGCGCATTTGGTGGAAGAAAAGAACGGGCAGTATATGATTGTATGGGGAAGAGAGGAATAACAGCCTCTCTTTTATTATGCCCTAAAGTTGGCACAAATCCATGCTTGACCTGTCTTATAATTATGATATGAGGAAAGGACTATGCCATGTATAAAACACAGAGAAATTACGAAAATGCACAGAGGATGTTATTTGATGGAGTTGGTCAGTATGACATACCGGAGTTAGAGCCTGTACAATTTGATAATGCAGAATTTATCGGATTCAATTATGCGAGGAACGCAAAAGAACCGGAGAATAAGGCAGTACATTTCTTCCTGGATGATTACCAGTTTACCAGAGTATGGACAGACCCGGATAAGTACACGGCAATGTTGCAACGGTTTAAGTATGTGCTGACACCAGATTTCAGTCTGTATACGGATTTTCCAAAGTCGTTACAGATCTATAACCATTACCGTAAGCACTGGCTCGGTGCGTACTGGCAGATGCATGGAATTAATGTTATTCCTACGATTTGCTGGAGCGATCGGAAGTCGTTTGAATGGTGCTTTGATGGAGAACCTACACAGGGTGTTGTTGCGGTCTCTTCTGTCGGGACACAGAACAGCACAGAAAAGAAACAGCGGTTTTTGGATGGCTATCTTGAGATGGTAGAGAGATTACAGCCTACACAGATTATTTTTTATGGCAGAGTCCCAGATGAGTGTAAAGGAAATATTGTACATGTCAAACAGTTCAGCGAGAAGTGGCATGAGGTTGAGGTGGCGCAGTGGTAGTGAATTTACAATTTTTTGGTGGACGTGGTGGCTCTAGCGGATTTGGGAAATTAAGTGGAAATGTTGTCATAAGTAAGGAAAATACACCACATGGAACGGTGTTCTATATGACTGGTACCAGAGATGTATTGTCACATTGGGATGATGAAGATAATTATCACGAAAAGCAAATCAAGATAAAAGAAAATGTTAGAAGTAGTTTTAAATCGAGAGAAGAAGCTGTTAAATATGCAAAGAAAAATGGCTATAAATATTTAAGTCTTTGAAAGGATACTGAATGGGTGGAAGAGGAGCAAGTAGTGGATTAAGCGAAAATAAAAATCCGTATGGCAGTCAGTATCATACGATATTAGAACATGAGAATGTCAAATTTGTAAAAGCAAATTCCAGAAACTCAGAATCACTTTTTGAAACGATGACGGAGGGCAGAGTGTATGTGACCGTGGGAGGGAATGATTTGCTGAAAATTACATATTACGATGAGCAGAATAAAAGAAAGAAACAAATAGATCTCAATCATCCACATAAAGGGATAAAACCACATGTGCATCATGGATATAATCATAACGAAAATGATAATTCCAAAGGAGCAACTGGATTATTACCCAAGGAAAAGAAGATGGTTGAGAAGGTAGAACGTATATGGTACAATCATATAAACAAGAAACAGTAGCTTAAATAAAAGCGGCGTCAACCAACGCATGGTTTCCGAGTGATCGGGGTGTTTCTTGTTAGCAAGCGTAGTATACTCTGGTGATTACGCCTTGATAGAGGAGAGTTCGGTTCGACTCCGAACACTTGCGACAATAAGGATGTACCATAACGGTACGTCCTTTTTTATTGCCATGAAAGGAGATGATCGGTTGGCAGCAAAGAAAAATCCATTAGCTGATGAGGCATATGAACTGTATAAGGACGGCATGAAGCTGGTGGACATTGCTGACCAGCTTGGGAAACCGGAAGGAACAATCCGCAGATGGAAAAATACATATGACTGGGATAACGAACGTTCGGATTGCAAAGCGAACGAAAGCGAACGTCCAAAACGAACGAAAGATAAGAAAAACGGGAAGAAGTTGACGCCAAAGCAGGAAGCATTTGCTGCTGAATATATTAAGAACGGTGGAAACGCTACGCAAGCAGCAAAGGATGCGGGATACGCAGAAGCGCGAGCTGCTATCACAGGATCCGAGAATGTAAGGAAAAGTAATATTTCGGAAAGTATTGCCGAGCAGATGGAGCGTATCGAGAAAGAACAGCACCGTGACATTATGAGTCTTGCAGAAAT
>NZ_QRHS01000044.1:0-8661 GCF_003470905.1 Roseburia sp. AM23-20 | reverse complement strand
CCAAGCTGAAAGAAATGGAGGGGGAAAGCGATGTATTGTGATGGAAGATGTCAGTATTTAAACGAACGTAAACACAAATGTGAGCTGACCGGATAAAAATTGACTTACATGAAACAGACCGGAAGTATTTCATTTTCCGTGCATGAACACAGAGGAGTTTGTAAAGGAAAAAAGGTGGAACGCGATGGAGAATAGATTTTTATCCCGTGCAAAGCGGATTGATAACGGAGAATGGGTACAAGGAAATCTTATATGGTCAAGTGATGCCGAAGATGGTTATGAAGCAATTATCATTCCAACAAATGATAGCAATATGTATACAAAAGGTGTGAGTAGAGGAGATTTAGGATTTGAAAATTGGCACAGAGTAAATGAAACTACCATCTGCCAGTGCACCGGATATGAGGGAATCTATGAGAAGGATATCTTTCGGTGCGAAGATGAAGATTACGTTATCAAATGGTCAGATGATTCATTGAGATGGGAAGCTACATCGTTAGAGACTGATGTAAGTGTCCCATTGGGAGATATTAATCCAGATTATATGGTTGTTATTGGAAACGAGATTGATAATCCGGAACTGTTGGAGGTGTAGAAATGATTAAAGGTAAAAAAGTAACCATGAATGATAAGTATTATGTATCGGAGAAGAATAAAGGCAAGGTATTTAAGGTTGTCAGCGAGCCGTACAACATGTGTGGAACGATGGTTGTTAAATTAGAAGGATTTGCCGGATGCTATGCCTTGGATGGGTTGACGGAGGTGCCGGAATGACAGAGAATGAAGCAATCGAATTTATGAAAAGATATTTAGATGCCGATTGCTATACAGATAAATGCGTAAATGCGCACAATATAGCAATCAATGCGCTTGAAGAAATCCAGCAGTACCGTGCAATCGGCATGGTGGAGGAGTGCCGTGAAGCTGTGGAGAAGCAGACGGCGATTTCAAGAGAGATTATCGAGGGAAAATACTTCTGCCCAAAGTGTCATAACCCAATGCCTTATCCAGGATATTGCGGATGTGGTCAGAAATTGTATTGATTGGAGGAATGAAGAATCATGAAAAAATATTGTTGCACCTGTAAATACTACGCTGAATATGAGGGCGTTTGTTGCAATGGAGACAGTGAACACTGTGCAGATTTCCGTGGACTGGATGATACATGTGAGAAATGGAAGGAAAACGAAGAATGAATGAAGAACTTAAACCATGCCCGTTCTGTGGAGGAAAAGCAAAATTCCGAATTGTAACGAGCAGCAGCACTTCCATGCAGAAAGGTTTTAGATTTAATATAACTTGTTCCAAGTGCGAAGCAAGTTTCCCAAAAACATATGAAGTAGAGCATACTCTTGCTGAAAACGGTGATATGATAGCCATTACAGATGAGCGAGAGATGGCAGTAAAAGCATGGAACAGGAGGGCGAACGATGAGACTGATTGATGCAGATTTACTGATAGAGAGGCTAGGATTCTACAACACTCCTCAAGAAAGAGAGGAAAATGCGGGGCAGATTATTACGCTAGAAGATTTTGATAAGATGCCGACTGCCTATGATGTGGATGCGGTTGTGAAAAAATTAAAGCGGCGAAGCAAAGAATATAATTCTGGCGTTAGGCTTCACGGGAAACCAGAAGAAATGATTACTAATGAAGCAATCGAGATTGTGAAAGGTGGTGGGGTAGAGTGACAAGCATAGAATTATGTAGAATGTGTACCGAGTATTCTGCGGACACAAGATGTGAGCATAAAAAGGATTGCAAATTGCAGAAGATTTTGACAGAAAATAAAGCGTTAAGGGCAGAAAATAAAGAGCTTCGAACAAAAGCGTTTAGAAATTCATGGGAGAAATCCCCTGACATGATGGGAAGATGAGGTGGTGTAGATGGAGTGGAAAGAAGTTGACCCAGAACAAGAGGACTGGGAAAAGCAAATAGACATCGTTGCCTATTATGGCAGTATCACCGTAGGAAGCATCGTTTATTGTGGCGAAGAGATAGGATGGCAGTCAGTGATTGATGGCCACATGAATTTTATGCAAGCAGAATCCTTAGAGGATGCCAAAAGGGAAATGATTGATATGTTGGAAGAGCACTGTACCGACCAAATCAACTATTACCACGACTTACAGGATAGTCTTGAAGAATTAAATGATAGAGAGGTGTAACGGATGTCTAAAGCAGTATTGGTTATGAATATGCCGGAAAGATGTGCTGATTGTCCATTGAGGAATAGTGAAAAAACTAGCTATGTGTGTTGTTACTTGACACTAAAAAAACATATCATCGGCTGATTATTATGACAAAAAGCCAGATTGGTGTCCGCTCCGGGAGTTGCCGGAGAAGATACCAGAGTTGAAAGCCGGTTATGAAGATCTCAGCACATCAATACGTCGGGTGGGTTGGAATGCCTGCTTGGATGAGATTTTAAAGTAAATCGAAATATGAAAATATTTAGAAAGGAGCCGGAACCTATCCGGATAAAAGGCGCGCCGGGTTCCTTTCAAAAGAAATGAAGAAAACAAAATGTGAAATTTACAGAGATTCAATGCAGAACTATAAAAAGTACGCTATTCCACCGGCACAGCTTATCATTGCTGATGTGCCATATAACGTAGGAAAGAATTTCTACGGTAGTAATCCTATGTGGTATAACGGCGGCGATAATAAGAATGGGGAAAGTAAGTTTGCAGGAAAAGCAGCTTTCAATTCGGATTATAATTTCAACCTATACGAATACTTTCATTTCTGTAGCAAGATGCTAAAAAAAGAGCCGAAGAAAGCCGGAAACCGTGGGAGAAGTTCAGACGCACCATGTATGATTGTGTTCTGCGCATTTGAGCAGATGCAGACATTGATTGCTGCGGCAAAGAAACATGGATTTAATAATTATATACCATTAGTTTTTATTAAAAATTACAGTCCACAGGTTCTTAAAGCGAATATGCGCGTTGTAGGTGCAACAGAATATGCACTTGTCTTGTATCGGGACAAGCTGCCAAAGTTCCGAAACGGGGCGAAATTCGATGAGGATGGAAAGACTATCAGAGGTACAGGACACATGATTTTCAACTGGTTCACATGGGAGAAAGATGGGAAAGATATTCCGAAAATCCATCCCGCACAGAAGCCGGTAGCGGTGCTGAAAAAACTGATTGAGATTTTCACAGATCCCGGTGATGTGGTAATTGATCCGTGCTGTGGAAGTGGCAGCACATTAAGAGCGGCGGCAGAACTTGAAAGGAATGCTTTTGGTTTTGAGATTGATCGCAACTTCTACCAGAGAGCCAAGAAAGAAATGCTGTCGTTTGAAAGGGATAATCAGATGGGATTTGAGGACTTTCCGGGGGTGATGCCATGATTAACGGAGAATTGATAGTAGACAATTTTGCCGGTGGCGGCGGGGCATCTACCGGGATAGAACTGGCAACCGGATATAGCGTAGACATTGCAATTAATCATGATCCAGAAGCAATTAAGATGCACAAGGCAAACCACCCGAATACAAAGCATTACTGTGAAAATGTGTGGACGGTGGATCCGGTAAAAGTCTGTAAAGGTCATCCTGTAGGGCTTGCGTGGTTTTCGCCAGACTGCAAGCATTTTTCAAAGGCAAAAGGTGGGAAACCAAAAGATAAGAATATCCGTGGTCTTGCGTGGGTAGCCTGCCGATGGGCGGGATTGGTACGACCGAGAGTAATCATGCTGGAGAATGTGGAAGAATTTAAGACATGGGGACCGCTTGGGCGTCGGCACCATCCGATTAAAGGTAAGCAGGGAAAGACGTTTGAAAAGTTTGTACAACAGCTTACAGAATTGGGATATGAGGTGCAATTTAAAGAGTTGGTAGCAGCGGATTACGGTGCACCAACCATGCGGAAGAGATTTTTCATGATCGCAAGGTGCGATGGCAAGCCAATTGTCTGGCCAGAGCCAACGCATGCACCTGCAGATAGTGAGGAAGTCAAGAAAGGATTGCTCAAACCGTATGTTGGAGCATATACGCAGTTGGATTTTTCCTTGCCATGTCCGAGTATCTTCGATACTTCAGAAGAAATAAAAGAAAAATACGGAATCCGGGCAGTGAGACCACTGGCACAAAAGACAATGGACAGGATAGCAAGGGGATTAAAAAAATTCGTTCTGGATAATCCAGAGCCTTTTATCATTCAATGTAATCATGGTGGTGAGCGTAGACCGAACGATATCCGGGAACCAATGCCAACCATTACAGGAAAACACGGATATGGGATTGTAGAGCCTTACATGGTGCAGATCGGACAGACTGGATTTACAAAAGACCGGAGCAAAGATGTCCGGGAGCCGCTTACAACCATTGTGAGTAAAAATGAGCATTGCCTGATAAGTCCTACGTTGATCCAGTACCATTCGGAAACCTCAAAAGATGGAGTAAGAGGACAGACTATAGAAGACCCAATCATGACAGTTGACAGCTCAAACAGATATGGACTGGTCACATCGTTTCTGCATAAGTACTATGACGGAGGATATAAAGGTGCTGGTGAAACAGTAGAAAATCCACTTCCGACTGTTACAGCATGGGATCATAACAGCATTGTTACTGCTAATCTGATCCAGATGAACAATCATTGTGACGGAAAAGATATCAGACAGCCATTACCAACGATCACAGCCGGTGATGGACATTTTGGAGAGGTCAGAGCATTTCTGATTAAATACTATGGACAAGGGACGGGACAAGATATTGAGAAACCACTTGATACAGTCACAGCACAGGATAGATTTGGTCTGGTGACAATAGAGGGAGTGGACTATCAGATTGTTGATATAGGGCTCCGAATGCTAGAACCCAAAGAATTATATGGATGTCAAGGGTTTCCAGAGGATTACATAATTGACCATGATTACACCGGCAAGACATATCCGAGAAGTGAACAGGTGCGCAGATGCGGAAATGCGGTTTGTCCACCTATACCAGCGGCACTGGTAAAGGCAAATCTGCCAGAGCTATGCGTTGCAGAACGTATGCCGAACATGAGGATAGAATCAGAACAGACTGGACAGCTCCGGTTTGCCTAAGTAAATTTTAGGAGGATTTTATGGTTACAGAACTGGAAATGAAATATAGAAGGTTATCCAGAAACTACGATGAACTCGAAGAAAAATACGAAGCTGCACAGGAAGAGTTAAAAAATGCAAGGGATGAACTGTATAGTGCAAGGCAGCGTATTGACAATGAGTTAGAGCCGAGGATAAAAAAAGAAAAAGATGAATATGATGATTTTAAATTAAGAGGTAGCAATCCATGTTTTGGCGCAGCATTAGATGGAGCCTGCGGGTTAAATTGTTGTGATGGATTTGGTAGCACTGAAAAATGCAAGGAATTACTAATGTACGTAATCACAGACAAAGAACTTGTGAAGTGGTCAAAAACTCATGAAAAAGAGCTTATGATTGCACAAGAAATAATCAATCGTGAATTGTACTAAATACCTTTAAATTTTAAAACCAGATAACAAATCCAAGCGATCATACCTTCCCCTGTAAGGATGCGGCGGGGGAAGAATAAAAATAAATTTGTAGTACATTGATAATTGAATATTGGCGGTTGGAGTGATACAATCTGTTAGAGAATATTTCGTTAAAGGATGGATATTATGGCGCGATATGTAGAACCACAAAAATTATTGAAATCATTCACATGCCCAATCTGCGGGACGTTAGCATCAATGGAATGGGATGAAATTTTAATAATGTATGACGGAAATAAAAGATTTTATTTTGACAACAAAGAGACATTTGGTGATGGAATTATACGAATATCAACATGTAATGCTTGTGAAGGGTATCATATATGGTTTAGAGATGACATGGTATTTCCAATATGTTCTCAAATTGAATTGCCAAATGAAAATATGCCAGAGGATGTAAAGAAAATATATATTGAAGCTAGAGATGTATTTGATAAATCGCCGAGATCATCTTGTGCTTTACTAAGATTGGGAATACAAAAGTTATGTGATAACTTAGTAGAAGGGGATGAAAATTTAAACGATAAGATAGGGAGTCTAGTAAGAAATGGATTAAGCGAAAAAGTGCAGCGGGCATTGGATATCATAAGAGTGATAGGTAATAATGCAGTTCATCCAGGGCAGATATCGGTAGAAGATAATACAGAGATTGCAAAAGCGCTATTTAAATTAATGAATATTATTGTAGATCAGATGATTACGCAAGTAAATGAGATAAATGATCTATATAGTATTTTGCCAAGTGGAGTAAGAGACGCAATAGAAAGAAGAGATAGTTAAAAAAAATACCAACCGTCAATATTCGATGGTTGGTATTTTTTTTGCGCAAAAATGAAAGGGGGAATGTACTTGGATGAAAAAGAGATATATGAGATCTGCATGAGCGTGGACAGCTTCATTGCTGCGGAGCTGACGGAATCCATCGTGCGCGGCACCAGCTACGACATGCTGGAAGCTCACTACGGCATTCTCCCGATCAGCAGACGGAGTTTTTACAGGCGGCGCATGACAGTGCAGAGGTTAATGAGGCAGAGGATGGCGCGGCTGGTAGAGGAAAAGAACGGACAGTATATGATCGTATGGGGAAGAGAGGGATAACAACCTCTCTTTTTTCATGCCTAAAATGGCACAAATCCACTGTAGCCTTGCCTTATAATTATGATATGAAGAAAGGATTATGCCATGTATAAAGCACAGAGGAATTACGAAAATGCACAGCGGATGTTATTTGAGGGTGTTGGTCAGTATGACATACCAGAGATAGAGCCGACACAATTTGATAATGCGGAGTTTGTCGGCTTCAACTATGCCAGAAGTGCAAAAGTACCGGAGAATAAGGCGGTGCATTTCTTTCTGGATGATTACCAATTTACCAGAGTATGGACAGACCCAGATAGATACATTCCGATGTTACAGCGATTTAAGTTCGTGCTAACGCCAGATTTTAGCCTGTATACGGATTTCCCGAAGCCGTTACAGATATATAACCATTACCGTAAACACTGGCTCGGTGCATACTGGCAGATGTACGGTATCAATGTGATTCCTACGATCTGTTGGAGCAATCGGGATTCGTTCGAATGGTGCTTTGATGGAGAACCTACACAGAGCGTTGTTGCAGTTTCTTCTGTTGGGACACAGAACAGCAGGGAAAAGAAACAGAGGTTTCTTGATGGATATATGGAAATGATAAAGCGGTTAGAGCCTACACAGATTATATTTTACGGAAATGTACCGGACGAGTGCAAGGGAAATATCGTACATATCAAACAGTTTAGTGAAAAATGGCATGAAGCGGAGGTGGCACAATGGTGATGAAAATAAATTTGCAGTTTTTTGGTGGAAGAGGAGCAAGCAGCGGATTAGACAAACTCAGACAGGTTACAGTAGACATGAACGGGACGAAGATTACATATCGCAGCGAAAGAGGAAAGACATACAAAGTCGGATTAGCAAACACGGTGGCTGTTACTGACGAGGTTCCGAAAACATTAAAAGAAATTGTGAATAGAGCAAAGGAACTCGGATACCCTATAAAAACTTACACAAATAGAGAATATGCTCAATACGAAAAAGAATATCGAGAAGAAAGAAAAAAAGCAAGTGAACAATTAGACATACTTTGGAATGAAGTGGGACCGAGACCGAGAAAAGGTTGGAGAGGGCACTGAGTTATAAGATAAGGGAAGAGAGTATAGATAAATGGGTGGCAGAGGTGCAAGCAGCGGATTAAGTGATAAGGGGAAGAAGTATGGCAGTGAGTATACAACATTGCATCAGAGCGGAAATATCAAGTTTGTTCGATACAATGATTCTGGATCTGCAAAACCACCGATGGAGACGATGACCAATGGAAGAGTGTACGCGACTGTTAATGCAAAAAATGAAATTAAAAATATCACTTATTACGATAAACACGACAAACGTTATAAACAGGTGGATATGGGACACACTCATGCAGTAAAAGGCGTGCAAACGGATCCCCATACACATAAAGGGTATAAACATGATGAAAAGGGAACTTTTAACGTAAGCAAAAAAGAAGCGAACATGATTGAAAGGGTATTAAAAACATGGTATCATCATATTAACAGGGAGTAGTTTAGGAAGGAGAACACACAGCAATGTGAGGCTCCGGTGGTTAATCCGGACACCTGTAAAAAGATACCATGTCCTTGATGGATGCGGTATCTTTTTTTATTGCCATGAAAGGAGATGATCGGTTGGCAGCAAAGAAAAATCCATTAGCTGATGAGGCATATGAACTGTATAAGGACGGCATGAAGCTGGTGGACATTGCTGACCAGCTTGGGAAACCGGAAGGAACAATCCGCAGATGGAAAAATACATATGACTGGGATAACGAACGTTCGGAGTGCAAAGCGAACGAAAGCGAACGTTTAAAACGAACGGAAAATAAAAAGAATGAAAAGAAACTGACATCAAAGCAGGAAGCGTTTGCAGCTGAATATATCAAGAACGGTGGAAATGCTGCACAGGCAGCAAAGGCGGCAGGGTACTCTAAAAGCACTGCAAAGAATGCTGTCAAAAAGCTGGTGGAAAATGATGGAGTTTCTCAACAGATTGCTGAGCAGATGGAGCGTATCGAGAAAGAACAGCACCGTGACATTATGAGTCTTGCAGAAAT
>NZ_QRHS01000043.1:2768-11355 GCF_003470905.1 Roseburia sp. AM23-20 | reverse complement strand
GCACAAGTCCTAATGTGCCCGGACGGCACATTTAGGACGCACACGTCACTCCGCCACAACCTGAACCAGGCAGACTAATTTCACTCTGATAATAATCAGAGTGAAATCGATTGTCTTATTTTCGTACAACGGAACAAAACAGTCCCGGCTTGATGCAATTTGCCAATCGTAACCCCCCAGAACCACCCTACACAGGGAAACTCATATCACCCACAAACCATCATTTGGCGGGATACTCGTATTTTAATGCCTGCAACAAACAGCATCTTTTTAAATCATCATGTTCTTAATCGTTCCAACTGATATGTAATTCGAAAGAACCGCTCCGGCATCTGTTCCATCCGCTGCTTCTGTTTCCGGGAGTCCTGCGGCAGAAAAGATAATGCTTCCATCCGGTCTGTCCGTCCGCTTATAGTTATCCCTGTAATACTGGTTCTGATCCGGGATACGATTCCACAGGATTCCTTTGTATTCTGCTAATGTGCATCCCGGAAAATTTACATTCCAGATCTCATTTTCCGGCAGCTTTTTAGCAATCAGCTCTTTTGCGACCGATTCTAAATACGCATCTAAAACCTCGCACTCATCTTCCTCTGCAACCGAAAATGCAATCGCAGGGACTCCGCCGCAGAGAGCCTCCATTGCTGCCCCGATCGTACCTGAATATAAAATATCACGTCCGACATTATAACCTGCATTGATGCCGGAAAATACAACATCCGGTTTTTCTTCCATCAGACAGCCCAATGCCACTTTCACACAGTCTGCCGGTGTTCCGCCCACACTATATGCCGTTACTCCCACAACCGGAAAATCATATGGTTTTACTTCTAAATCTCCACGCACAGTGATCCGCTGTGACATTGCGCTGCACTGCGCATCCGGCGCAACCACCCACACTTCACCAAGTCCCGCAGCCATCTTTGCAAGACGATGGATACCAGGTGCTTTAATTCCATCATCATTTACTACTAAAATACGCATATGTTTTCTTATGTATTCTCTTTCCTATTGTAATGTCAATGTCACTGTCACCACGCCGTTTGCAGCAGATGCCTGGATCAGAAGCGGCTGTGAAAACGTATTGGTAAACTTAAGGTCTTTGCTCGTTCCTGCTATCGCAGCATCATATCCCTCCGGAAGATATGTAACCGGCAGGGAATGTGGATACCGCTGTGTTGCCGGAAGTCCTGCATACCGCATTGCAGCATAAAGTGTCGATGATACCTGGCACACACCTCCGCCGATTCCGGTACCAACCGTACCACTGATATAGATCGGTGCTACAACATATCCATTTGCCGCAGTACGCGGTAAAATCGTGGAACTGAATGAAAATGACTGTCCCGGCTGTACCACAACACCATTGATGCGAGCTGCTGCCAGTTCTACGTTGACAGCTCTCGGAACAGTTGCATCATATTCCGTCGTACAGGTACCGATCACGTTTCCCTGTGTTACAACAGTTCCGGATGCAGCCGTATTTGATGTAACTGTACCGGCAGGTACATTTCCGCCTCCATCTCTGCCCTCTGCTTTTCCATAGGACACATAATGGCGACAGTATGCTGCCATATCATTATCAAATGCCTGCTGCAGATCTGTATACTTTGCACGATATGCCTGTGGATTAAAATCTGCAGAACAGCTTCTCCCTTCCTTTAATCCATAATTTACAAAATGATTAAAGAGTGCCGTTTTATTATTTCCAAATGCTGCCGCCACATCCGGATAGGCACTGCGGTAGTAATCAGCATCAAACACCGCCTGATAGGCACTGCGCTCTGCCTGTGTTGCAGCCTCGGCAAACACCGGACTTGTCAACAAAAGACCAGCACATGTGAGAAACGGCAATATTTTTTTCACCCAATATTTTCTTCGTGTCATGATAATCCTCCATTTCTTCGTATAAAAGATCTTCCATATATGGATTTTTACACTGTCTCCCCATGACTTATTTTCACCTGGTACTATAGATATGGATTCATCATATCAGACATGACTATTTTATACAATAGATCGTTTTTTAATCTAACTCAAATTTCCTTTTTACAGCATCCACCAGATAATCGGCTGTGCCCTCTGTCCCAAGCATGCTGCTGTCGATCATGATCTCTTTAAAGCGCTGATCGTTCGGAAGAAATCCTGCATAATGCATATGATAATGATCTCTTGCCTCGTCCACCGCACGGATCATTTTGCGGGCATCCTCTTCATCCATATTCAGATCATTGACACAGTTCGCAACCCGCGCCTCATAAGGTGCATATATATAGATCCGGAGCAGATTCGGTTCATCTGCAAGGATAAAATCCGAACAGCGCCCGACAATGATACAGGATTCCCGTTCTGCAAGGAATTTGATGATATTCTGCTGTGCATCAAATAATTTATTCTGAAGGTCATCCGTCTGCGTTCCAAGCGGATACATCATACGCCGGAAACTGTTAGTTTTTACTTTTTTCTTTGCGCTCTCCTCGATCTCATCAATTTTTGATACCGGAAGATTCAGCTTTTTTGCAGCCTCCTCCACGATATCGCGGTCGTAAAATTCGATCCCCAGTTTCTCACTCATCCGCATTGCGATCGGACGTCCAAGGCTTCCAAACTGTCTGGCTATCGTAACAATATATTTTTTCTTTTCCATGATAATACCTCCATTCCTGCGTGTAAAAAGCTATCGAGCTTATTTTCACATTACCAATCCTAAAATCAAAAATCCGATCACAGATACTGCTGCACCGATCAAAACATATGGAAGCTGTGAACCTGCATGCTCAAGGTTGTCAATTCCTGCACCGTTCGAAGCAAGAACCGTGGTGTCACAGTAAAAACATGCGTGGTTTCCAAATGCACATCCGGAGAGGATTGCTGCCATTACAAGCACGATATTTGCTCCAACACTTGCACCAAGTGGAAGTAAAACAGGTGCAACCAGTGTACATACGCCCCATGCATTTGCGATCATAAATGCAAGCAGTCCTACAATGATAAATGCGATCATCGGGAATACTGCGCCCGACATGATCGGTTTGCACAAATCTACAAAAAACTCTGTCATTTCCATTTCACTTGCGATCTTCTGGAAAGTCAGTGCTGAAATTAAAAGAATAATGATCGGAAGCATATCTGCAAATCCTTTGACAAAGGTATCCCAGAATTCGGAAAATGTCATGATCTTTGCTCCTATATATAATACCATACAGACAAGAATTGCAATGATCGCTGCTACCACAAGATCACCGGTTGCAACTGCAATGCCGACTAACACTGCAAGTGGAATTACAAAGAACCATACGCTTCTTCCTTCTTCTTCGCCATACTCAGAACCAATGTTGTATTTTCTGCTGATATCACTGTATGTTTTCCCGGTTGCTGCAACACGGTCATATGCTTTTTTCATTCCACCCAGTTTCGGAAACCAGCCCATACAGAAAAGGAATACGATAATAAGTGCAACGATCGGGTATACACAATACGGAACCGCCATCAGGTAAGTTTTCATCAGACTGCCGCCTGCAAGACTCTTAACACAGTCCTGCTGAAGGAAAATCGCTCCAAAATAAGCTGCCCAGGAAGAAAACGGAATCAGTACACAGACCGGAGCACCTGTGCTGTCTAAAAGGTATGCAAGTGCTTCTCTCGGCACTTTCTTCTTATCATAAGAACCTTTCATTGCAGTTCCGATCGACAAAACATTTAAATAATCATCCACAAAGATCAAAATTCCTAAAAGAAATGTGGTAAATAACGTCTTTCTTTCCGTACTACAGATTTTTGTGACAATCTTTGTAAAACCAAAACTTCCTTTTGATGCTGTAAGCAGTGCTACAAGACTGCCAAACAATCCACATATCAGAATAACATATGCTTCATCACTCATTACCCCTTCCAGTGTGGATACCCACTCTGTGAGGAAGTTTTGTTTCCATAAGACAAGTGCACCAACCATAGAACCGGCAATCAGGAATGCCTCACATTTTTTTGTCGTGATCGCACCAACCACAATGACAAGTACAATTAACGTAGCAATCAATCCATAGCTCATAACCAATCATCCTTTCCTCTGGCTTACAGATAAAAAAGGACCGGAAGTATTCCTTCCGGCCCCTTTGCCATTTTTTGTATGTAATAAAGTCCTTTATCGTTATACCCATCTTAAAGGGTTTTCCCTTTTGAATCAAGAATGAGCTTTATTTTCGTCTGTGACAGACAAATATTTTTGTACAGTTTTGTTTCCAAAAGACAAATCACTGCTGTTTGCACTATAATTTCGAGTTCTGACAGCAGATCCAGTTTATTCAATATAATAATAGATCATCAGCGCATTATAAAGCTCCTGGCTTTCAAACCGGTTATCAAAATCTCTTCCGGTGATCTGCTCGATCCGCTGAAGTCTGTATTTTACCGTATTTTTATGTGAGAAAAGCCTGTCTGCTGTTCTCTGCAGATTACAGTCACTGCCAAAATACGCCCACATTGTCCCGATGAGCTGCGTATGGTTCTTTTTATCGTATGCTAAAATTTCCCCTAAGACCTCATCCACAAACCGCCTCATCGGCTCTGTATTTTCATAGGACATCAGCAGACGGTAAAATCCCATCTGGTCATAAAACACTACTTCATTTACTCTGTGGATATGCTCTAAAATAGCATTTGTCCTCGACGTCTCATGAAAACTCTTCTGAAGTTTTGAAAGACTGCTGCACTTTTCTCCAATGTTTAACGTATAACAGATTCCCTCATGTTCACTTTGCAAAAAAGCAGTAAATTCATCAAATATCTCTGTGATGATCTGCCTGCATCCACTGCAGTCCTTCATAAACCCTATCATGCGGTCGCCATAACAGGAAATGATCGCCGGGTATTCTTTCTTTGCAAAGAGTCCTTTTAACACTTCTGCATAAGAACGTACCTCATCATTGGAAAGATCCTCCGGATGAAGCACAAATACCTGTTCCATCACGGATATGTCCTGTCCCATCTGCTGGCACTTGTGTTCGATATTATGTACATTAATGCTGTTTCCAAAAATAATCTCTGCAAGCAGACTGTCCTGAATATCTTTCCTGTCATCTAAATAAGCAATCGCATGACCAAGCTCCTCAAAGAAATCCAAAAGCGGCACATCCCATGGCATGGTAAAAAGCGGAAAATCATTCTTTTCCGCTAAATCTATCACCTTTTCATCGATCTGCGTCACATAATTCTCTCCTACAAGAAGCAGTGCACAGGACATCTTAAGTTCGATCGCTTTTTCAATCGTCCGATACAGATCAAAGTTTTTTCGCTGGGTTACCGGTCCACTGATGATCAAAAGTTCCTGACCATGAACCCATTTTTCAAAATTAATATTCTCTGCCTTATAGGACCAGCGAATTCCCCGCTCCATCCCGCCGGTTCCGGCAACCACTTTCGCCTGCGACATTGTCGTAAGCGAAAGCAGATCCTTGCATTGAAACATTCCCCTGTCACATCCTTTTACTATTTCAGTAAATCAATCGCTCCTGTGACCTGTGCAGGTGTCTTTTGAAACAGAAATTCTCCATTTCTTACAGAAGCAGTGATTCCTGCTCTTTCACAGATCGCCTCAAATTCTGACTTTGCATCCAGCACGATAAAGTTTGCCGGTTTGCCTTCTTCGATTCCGTAATGATCCATAATATTCATTGTAATAGCGCCATTTCTCGTCACAAGATCAAGATCATTCGTAATCTCCTCCGGTGACATCATCTGCGCAATATGGATACCATGATCTAATATCATCATCATATTACCGTTTCCAAGCGGATACCACGGATCAGACATGGAATCCTGCGCAAAGCAGACGTTGATTCCATTATCATTCAGTTCTTTCACACGCGTGATACCACGGCGCTTCGGATATGTATCCTGTCTGCCTTCCAGATAAATATTTTCTGTCGGGCAGGAAATAAAATTGATCCCGGATTTTTTGAACAGCTTTATCATGCGGAATGCATAACTGTTATCAGCAGAACCAAAAGAACAGGTATGGCTTGCTGTTGTCCTTGTACCAATTCCTTCCATCAGTGCAAGTGCATTTAAAAGCTCCAGAAAACGGCTCTGTGTATCATCTGTCTCATCACAGTGAACATCAATCAGCTTATCATATTTTGTTGCAAGCTCAATGACTTTATGAATGGATTTTTCACCAAACTCTCTTGCCAGTTCAAAATGTGGGATCGCACCGACACAGTCGGCTCCCATCTTTAAACCTTCCTCCACCAGCTCATCGCCGCCTTTATAAGCATACATGCCTTCCTGTGGAAATGCAACTATCTGAAGATCTAAAATGTCTTTTACTTCTTCCCTTACTTCAAGAGCTGCCTTTAATCCGGTAAAAGTCGAATCTGTGACATCAATATGTGTACGGATTGCCTGCACACCATGAAGCATCTCTTTGCGGATTCCACTGTAAATGCGTGCTTTCATCTGCTCTACCGTCATATTTCCCTTTGATTCACTCCAGCGCTGGATGCCTTCAAACAATGTTCCCGAACCATTCTGCTCTCCCATATCTGCGGTAAACACATAATCCAAATGAAGATGCGGATCAACATATGGCGGAATCACAAGATTTCCACCCACATCGATCGTCTCACATTCCTGTGGTATTTCTTTTGCGATTTTTGTAATTTTACCGTCCTCTACAAGGATCGATACCGGCTCTTTTTCCCCTTTTAATCTCACATTTGTAAATTTTTTCATATTTGTATTCCTCGCTTCCATTTTATTTGCATTTCATACAGGCATTTACTCACAGTTCTTTTGTCCTGACCTGCTAACACCATGACATCATCTGTAACTTGTTGTTCTGGTTTGAAAAAAGGCGCTAAGGTATCTGCCTTAGCGCCTTTGCTAACTTGTTTGTTCTTCATGTACAAATATTATCATCCGTCTGAAATGTCGTCAATGAAATGAGAAATCTTCTGTTTCTTTTTATTCCCTGGTACGAATAAAACGCGGTTTATTTGTTCTTAAAGAACAAATTCCTCTCTTTCCTTTATGCTCTGCTGCCTTTATTCGCTTTCTCCTTGATACACCACATTTCCATCAATGATCGTATATAAAATATGAGTATCCACAGCAAACGGATTTTCCCTTGTCAGGACAAAATCCGCATCCTTTCCCTCCTCAATGCTTCCGACGCGGTCTTCGATTCCGATATGCTTTGCAGCATTGATCGTAATTGCTTTTAATGCATCAAACTCACTGAGTCCGTTAAACACCGCACGTCCTGCACAGAGTGCCAGATAACGTTCCTCGATCACCGGCGAATCTGTAATGATCGAAACCTGGCAGCCTGCTTTTGCAAGTGCAGCCGGTGTATGGAATCCTTTATGGCGCAGTTCATATTTGGTGGCATGTCCAAAAGACGGCCCCACTGCAACCGGATATCCTTCTTTTGCAAGATCATCGGCGATCAGGGCACCATCCGTTGTGTGATCGATCCTAAGATCCACATGAAATTCTTTTGCAATACGGATCGCCGTATAGATATCATCTGCGCGGTGCGCATGGGCTTTTAACGGCATCTCACCGCGGATAACAGGAAGAAGCGCCTCCATTTTTGCATCATATGCCGGCATCTTTGAAAAATCTACCTGCATATCCGCGTCCGTTTTCTGTGAATTATCCATCACTTGTTCCTGCGCCTGTTCCCATGTATGTTCCATCTGAAGTTCATTCCAGCCTTCCGGGCAGCCTGCCGCCTGTAACTGTCTGTCATATATTTTTGCCTTTGTCAGTGCTTCACGCAGCTTCGCGGCAACAGACATCCTCGAATAAACACCTTTTTCCTTATAACAGTTTTTAGGATTCTCACCAAAAGCGATCTTCATAGCGGTTTTCTCTTTGACCAGCATGTCATCCACACGTTTTCCGTAAGTCTTGATAGCGCAGAATGTTCCGCCAATTACATTCGAACTGCCCGGTCCGGTACAGACACAGGTCACACCGCCTTCGCGTGCCATCTGGAAAGTCTCATCCTGCGGGTTAACTGCATCTACCGCCGAAAGCTGCGGTGTCACAGGATCCCCTAATTCGTTGTAATCCTCCCCGGCAAATCCGGTCGCATATCCATCTAATCCCATGTGGCAGTGCGCATCCACAAACCCCGGATAAATATCGATTCCCATCGCATCGATCACTTCCGCATCATTGATGATTTTTCCTTCTAAAACCGGCGCGATCTTTTTTATTTTTCCATTCTCCACCAGAATATCTGCCACAAATGGCTCTTCCTCTATGGCATTGTGGATCGTTCCCTGTTTGATCAATAAGTAATTGCTCATGTGCGTGTCTCCTGTTCCTGTTTTTTATACCTGATTATTCTCTGTCTTACATAGTTAATCCCCAGATCATAATCATATTATACCATAATTACTGCATATGATCTGCCCGGCAAATGCTGGTTTGGGTGTGAGTTGAGTTCCTCTGTGTAGGGTGGTTCCGGGGGTTTTCGATTGGCAAATTGCATCAAGCCGGGACTGTTTTGTTCCATTGTCCGAAAATAAGGCAAGTCTAAGTCAGCCTGATTTAATGTTTCTCGGAGTGACGTGTGCGT
>NZ_QRHS01000043.1:1663-2758 GCF_003470905.1 Roseburia sp. AM23-20 | reverse complement strand
GTGTAGGGTGGTTCTGGGGGGTTACGATTGGCAAATTGCATCAAGCCGGGACTGTTTTGTTCCGTTGTACGAAAATAAGGCAAGTCTAAGTCAGCCTGATTTAATGTTTCTCGGAGTGACGTGTGCGTCTTAAACGCCCCGTCCGGGGGCATTAAGACTTGTGCTGCCGTCCGTGGCAGCACAACACTGTGTTACGGACAGGCAGACTAAGATTGCCTAATTTTCTCCCAAAGTCACAAAACGAATCCCGGCTTGATGCGATTTGCCAGCCACAAGGTTGTGAACCACCCTTCGCTGGGGAACTCATTTTACACCCTTGGAAGTGCGTAAATTTTTAGTGTTTTGTGTCTGAATCTGATAAAAAAATATTTCCAAATAACTATGTTTAATAAATTATTATTGGTTTGATAATACTGGAAAAACCTCGATATATACCACTATGCCCATATTTATTGCCATACACATTTGAAAAAATATTCTGCGTTATTAGTCTGGCAATTTACGAAAAATTTCATGTAATACAATGTAGCAGATGGAAATTCTGGGAAGTCATTAAGCTGAATATCAATGATACAGCACATTAGGATTTTAAGCATATTTCCATTCGTGCAAATGTCAAAAATTCACACCCGCGCCCCCGATTTTGAGATGAACCGCCCACCCAAATGGTGTTTCATAACCTGGAGGCTGGTATCTTACGCAAAGCCGGAGCTAATTTTGTGACTTTGGGAGAAAATTAGAAAATCTTGGTATGCCTGTCTACACACAGTGATGTTCTGCCACGGATGGCAGAACATGGCAGCATCGAGTCATGGATGACTCGTTGTTGCCGGTCACGTCACTCTGAGAAAACCTAAATCAGGCATACCTAGACTTTTCTTATTTTCGTACAACGAAACCAAAATTCCTCCGGCTTTGCGCAAGATGCCACTCACAAACCTACGAAACACCATTTAGGTGGGCGACGCATGCCTCAACAAACCATCATTTATTCAGCAACTCCCCGAATAATTTATTCATTAACCTGAATTATTCACGGAACAGTATCTGAACTGATAACTGTACCATGAATCCCCAAATTGACCCATGTAGCCT
>NZ_QRHS01000043.1:0-1653 GCF_003470905.1 Roseburia sp. AM23-20 | reverse complement strand
CCTGAATTATTCACGGAACAGTATCTGAACTGATAACTGTACCATGAATCCCCAAATTGACCCATGTAGCCTAAACATCGCTCAACCAATCTCCAAAAAGGGTATAAAATCCCTGTAGCAGAGTTCTGAGCGGTTATTAAGCTGTCAAGGTTCGTTAATAGTTGCTATTCCAGCTATACATTCAGCTTACCGATATTTGAAAGTGTCTCATAGAATTCATTCTTATAAGGGCAGCTGCTACACAGCTTGAATGTGATATATCTTGCTGAACGAATTACTTTTGCAGCAATCTTCAGCAGTTTTAAACGGACGGTATCTATGCGTTGTTTTCGCATGTTTGCTGATAACGCCAATCGTCTAAACCAATTAAATATGTTATACGCAAGAGCGTGTACCTGAAGTCTGTTTGCATTTACGATTCTGGTATGACTGCTTACGGAAGCAAAATCAAAACCGGATTTGCTTTCTTTGATAAAGTTTTCCATCAGACCTCGCTTGCAGTAAAATTTGATAAGATACTCTGGTGCGGAATCCATGTTTGTGACAACAAATGTGTACATGTAAACCATCTGGTTTTCCGGCTTTTCAACCTTGCATACCACACGCCTTTCATAAGGCCATGACTTTGCTTTGTACATGAATTCACCATAAACTACCGCATAATCCACTTTGTTATTTCTGGTGATTTCATTAAGTTCATCCACAAAATAGGATGCTTTTTCACGGAGAAGACCATTCTCCTTCAGCCGGATCACATAGCTTGTGCCGTTTTCTTCGCACTGCTTATAAAGATCAGGAGTCGCAAAACCACTATCACCACGAAGCAGAATACGGATTGCAGGATAATCATTCTGGTATTCATCCAGTATCGGCTGCAGGAAGTCAACCACTCCTGTACAGGAATACTGTGTTCCATCACGAAGCTGTACTTTTATCAGATCTCCAGTCATTCCGTCATAACAGACAAGCGGATGATAACCATTGCTTTGATAATGAAAGTTAAAGGCTCTGCCTTCCTGTCTGCCGTATGCATCAAGAAGGGTGGAATCCAGATCCAGAATAACAGCCGATGGCATCTGAATACTGTAAATTTTCTTCCGAAGCACTCTGGCAATCGCAAGGAACTGGTTTAAGGTATCTTCATCCATACGGTTAAAGAATCTCGATACCGTAGGCTGTGATGCAAGCACATCTTTTTCAAGTACAGACTTGAATACCGGATCATTGGTCAGTTCATCGGAAGCATCATCTTCGAAATAACCGGCAATGATCATATATATCATCTGGAGCAGATTTTTCTGATCCGTGTGATATCTGAATAATGCAGGATCATTGGTCTTGAAAGTTTTGTCTAAAAGCTTATCAATACCAAGCTTGCTTATGAATTCTTTGATAAGAAGCAGACCTGCATCGGAGGAGAGATCTCCTCCATCAAAATTTATTTTTATCTGTCTATTGCTTTCTAAGGCTAAGGTGTTTACAATACTCATAAAGGGCTCCTTTGGGTTATTTTTTAAGATTCGACACCTTAATTTTACCACAAATGGGTGCTCTTTTTTCATTCATCTGATAGGTGAAAAGCAATATTCAGTTAAAATATAGAAACTATGTGGTTTTCAGCCACTTTCACGGCTGTGCCGTGAATAATATAGG
>NZ_QRHS01000042.1:0-12947 GCF_003470905.1 Roseburia sp. AM23-20 | reverse complement strand
GAAGGATTTCGAACCAAAAAGAAGAAATAAAATGTGCCGCCCTGATGGGCGGCATGTTTAAAAAGGCAAGGTACAGATGATTACGTACTTACGTTGAATCGGGAGAGAGTCTTTTAATAGCATCACAATTCGATATTACACAGAGGGAAGATCTGTTTGCACATTTTTATCTTTATAATGTATCACAGTCTTTTTTGATGAGAGGGAACAGAGAGATATATGCAATTTACACAAGATTTTTTCAAACCGGAAATAAGAGAAGAATTTGAAATCCAAGCTATGATGAAACGCGCCTGGGCGGCGCAAATGGAAGTATTGCAGGTGGTTGCAGATATCTGTGAAGAAAATGGTCTGCAGTATTTTGCAGATGGAGGAACCTTATTGGGAGCTGTGAGACATCAGGGGTTTATTCCGTGGGATGATGATATTGATATATGCTTAAAGAGAGAAGATTATAACCGCTTGATCAGTATTTTACAACGACAGTTACCGTATGGCTTTGTGATGTCAGGAATGTACGCTGGGACAGTGCGTCTTAGAATGGCAGCAAATGTGTCACATCTGCGTGTCATAGCGGATGAAACATTGTGGAATTTTAATGATTATATGAAGTATTTTCACGGATTCCCTTATCAGCGCGTGGAAATCGATATTTTTCCATTGGATTATATTCCGGTGGAAGCCAAACTGGCAGATATACAAAAGATTATGATGATACAGGGAATGAATCTTTTAGAAAATTGGACAACACTGGAAAAAGCAGGAAAACTGGAAGAAAGTCTGCAGGAATATGAAAAATTATGTAATGTTAGGATAGACAGACAGAATACGAAAAATGGGCTATGGAAGCTGACAGATGCGATTGCTTCGCTTTGTCATAAAGAAGAGGCAGAATATATAACCAATTATATTTATTGGATAGAGAAAGACAGCTATAAGATGAAAAAAGAATGCTATGATGAGGCAGTTATGCTACAATTTGAGAATATACAGATTCCGGTCCCGGCAATGTATGATGAGGTTTTAAGGGCAGAGTATGGTGGGGACTACATGACACCGGTGCAGGGAGCAGCGGATCATGATTACCCATTTTATGGGCACATGGAGGAGGAACTGAAAAAACAGATAAAAGCGGTTGGCTTTGATGGAAGCGTGGAAGAATTCTGTCAGGAAGTTTCAAGCGGCAGACTATGGGTTTGAGATGAGAAGTGAAAGAAGAGCATATGGCTTACAGAAAATGGTGTGTGGAAAAGTGTGATCAAAATGAACAGAACACACAGTGTGGGCAACTGCATTGTCAGCATTGCCCAACCGTGAATAGTATTTAATCATAAATAATATGCATAGCAATTCTTGATATAAAGATATGCTCATATTTTTTTAAAAGTTCTGAATCGGTAATTGGCTCACCACTGTTAAAAAATCCATATACTGAGTAATTGCCTAATGTAAAACGTCCTTCATCGTCGGCTGGTATAGGGTTGTCAAAAAATATTTCAAAATTCCGTGTGTGTGCAACGGCACAATAAGGATCACCGGGATGAAGTGATTCGGTAATAGCATATTCTCGTTCAGTTTGACCACCAAATATTTTAGGTAATTGCCCATTTATAGGAGCATCACTTTGAGAAATACCTGCCAGTTTACACATGACAGGGAGATAATCTGTAGACGAGATAATCTCGTCAGTGCAACACGGATTTAAGTCGCTGCTACGGAACATGAAAGCTACATGAGAACGTTCTTTTGACAAGAAAGGCTTATCAGATGGAACTAAATATCCCTGTCCATGGTCAGCAAAAAGACTGATTAGAATTTCTGTGTTTTTATAATTGTTTTCAATATAAGAATATAATAATTCCAATAACGTGTCTATATAAGTTACCATTTTTTTGTAAGTTTCTGATTTGTTTTCACTGTAACTTTGTTTGACAGAGGTTTTACTTTGTTTCTCGTAAGTACGATATTTAAGTGCAAGATTATTTTGCATGGCAGGAGACAGATCAAGCTCATCTGCTACATCATGCAAATCGCCAATACACATCCATAAATAGTGATCGGTATCTTTAAATGCCTCCAAATGTTCAATTATATTTATTATTTCCTGTTCGGCACGCGCACCTAATAATTGATGTTGATAAATGTATTGATCAATACCTCTTGTATATCCACATGAATAAGTAGAGCGCCAGTCTCCATCTAGTTTACTGGTAAAATATCCCTGCTCCTTAAAATATTCAGACAGAGTTGGGAAATCGTAAGGAAGCTCATTGTTTAAATTATTGTGAAATAACATATGATTTAATGTGTCCAAACCAGTTTCATATGAGGCTAAACTTGGGAAAGTCCACTCAGCAGTGCTGTACGCTTGAGAGCATATTATACCCTTGGAAAAGAAACGGTAAGTATTTGGCATGCGTTCTTTTAAATGTGAACCTTGAATAATTTCTTGAGTGAGTCCGTCGACAAAGAGACTTAAAACTAATTTTTTACGTTTGGAACTGTGTCCAAGTGCAATTGGTTCTCCATAATAGGCTTTATTGGAAGAATTAATGTGAACACGATTAGGTATTCGATAATAATTAAAATGCTGTGGTATCCTTTGCAGTATCGTATATGTAATATCACCATTTTGAATTTTATGAATGGTGTTTGGAGTCTCGACAGCTATTGGAAGAAGGTATTCTTTGGCATTACCATTGATATATGAGGACACCCCATATTCATGAAATTTTAAAAATTCCCCCTGGTTATATACGAGACTCATGTTGTGGATTTGCTTGGTAACATAATGGGTTGGATTGCGATAGATGCCAATATACCTTGCTTCAGTATCGGATACGTAATACTTGTTACCGATTACATAGTTATTTGGATCACGGGGGGCAGAGTCATTTTTCCCCCAAATTGTTTCCCGGCGTTCAAAAAATGCTGCTATATCAAGCAAACCCTTTAAATCCTTTTTTTCAGTATATTCATCAATAAGTATTTTAAGTTGAGAACTCAAAATGCTTATTTGAGTATTTGCATCAGTTCGGATATCATTCCAGTCTGCGTTGAAATAATCAAATAAAAAAGCACAGATCTCATAATTTTTTAATGCAGGTAAAGTCATATTCTGAGCCTGATAAATACTTGCTTGGTAATAATAGCATTCATAACTGGTTGGAAATTTACGGAGACAGTCTGTTATAATATTTTGAGCCTGTTCATATTGCTTAATTGTAAGAAAATAAATACATTGATAAAAATAAAAATCTCGGTCATATGGATAAATGAGATGTAAATCCTGTAAGAGTGTTTCTACTAAATTCATATTAGAGTGCTGCAAAGCAGATTCAATGAGGTCTTTATCTGGTTGTTTCATTGTACAATAGCCTCCTATCTGTTATAATTGTATCATAAAGTAAAATTACAGAAAAGGCTTATTTGCATATAGGAGACGATATGTTAAAGTTAAAACAGGATAAATTATTGGATGAAGAAGCACTTACAGTAATTTGTGAAGCACTTCATGTTAACAACCAAGATATTACAGATATAGATATTATGAAAAAGGGAATGACGAATCGGTCATTTACATTTCGATGTAAAGGCAAACGTTATATGATACGAATTTCAGGAGTTGGTACAGAAAAACTGATTGATCGGTGTCAGGAAAAAGAGGTATATGAAGCAATCCGTGATATGGATATTTGTGATCCGGTCATTTATATAGATTCTGAAAAAGGATATAAAATATCGGAGTTTTTGGAAAATTCGCGGGTATGTGATCCGATGAATGGTTTGGATGTAAAAAGAAGCATGGAATGCCTGAAAAGATTTCATGACAAAAAGTTAGCTGTCGGCCATACGTTTGATCTTTTTGGTCAGATTGAAAAGTATGAGTTGCTTCGGGGAAATTCAAAATCTGTCTATGCAGACTATGAAAAAACAAAGAGGGATGTTTACTGGTTAAAATCATTTATTGATCGCAATATAGAAGAAAAGGTACTGACACATATTGATGCAGTTCCAGATAATTTCTTGTTTGTAAAAGATGAGTACGGAAAAGAACAGATTAAGTTGATTGATTGGGAATATGCAGGAATGCAGGATCCACATGTGGATATCGCTATGTTTGGTATTTATTCATTATATGACAGAGAACATATGGAACAATTGATTGATGCTTATTTTCCAGAGGGCTGTTCGAAAAGAATCAGAACAAAGATTTATTGTTATATTGCAGTGGGTGGTCTTTTGTGGAGTAATTGGTGTGAATATAAAGAAAAATTGGGAAATAGTTTTATGGAGTATGCAACCCATCAGTATCAGTATGCAAAAGAGTATTCTTATATTGCACTGTTGAAATTGCAGGAAATGGAGAGAACATTACATGCATAAAGTAGAACGTGCCATAATCCTGGCAGCCGGAATAGGAAAAAGAATGAACCCCGTTACATTAGGAACGCCCAAACCTTTGGTAAAGGTAAATGGAGTTAGAATGATTGATACGATAATAAAGGCACTGTATCAGAATGATATTACAGAGATTTATATTGTAGTAGGATATTTAAAAGAGCAATTTTGTGAGATACGGAAGGAGTATCAGGGGATAACATTGATTGAGAATCCATATTATGCAACATGCAATAACATTTCATCATTGTATGTTGCGCGGAAATATCTTGAAAATGCAATTATTCTAGATGGAGATCAGATCATATGTAATGAGAGAATTTTGATATCGGAGTTTTGCCGGTCGGGGTATAATAGTGTATGGACATTTGAAGAGACGGATGAGTGGCTTCAGACAGTGAAAGATGGAATTGTGACAGCTTGTAGCAGAGTTGGGGGGGGATGTGGATGGCAACTGTATAGCATTTCGCGTTGGACAGCTGAGGATGGAAGAAAACTAAAAAAACATCTGGAACTCGAGTTTGAACAAAAGCACAACACACAAATATATTGGGATGATATTGTTATGTTCTGTCATTCACAGGAGTATCAGCTTGGTATTTTTGAAATGCAGCCAGATGATGTGATAGAGATAGATAGTTTAGAAGAGCTGATAAGCATAGATAATAACTATGTGAAATATAGGGAAAAGGGACTAGCATGAAAAAAAAAGAACGTGAACAAATTGATTGGTTAATTACAATCGTGCCATTTTTATTAATCATTAGTTTATTCGTATTATTTATCATATTGCCAGAGCAATCTAATTATATTCTTGGTCGGATACGATTTTTCTTAGGAGATACTTTTGGAAGTTATTATATTATGATAGGGATAGTTTTTTTTTGTGTTTCCATCTATCTTGCGGGCTCAAAATATGGAAATATTATTTTGGGAACACAGGGAGAAAAACCTAAAAATTCTTTTTTTTCATGGGGAGCAATGATGTTTACCTGCGGATTGGCAGCAGACATTTTATTTTATTCTTTTTCAGAATGGATGATGTATGCATCAGATCCACATATCATAGAACTAGGAAACATTCAGAAATGGGCTGGTATATATCCACTGTTTCATTGGAGTTTTATTCCATGGAGTTTTTATTTGGTGCTTGCAGTGGCATTTGGTTTTATGTTACATGTTCGAAATAGAGAACGTCAAAAATATTCAGAAGCATGCAGACCAATATTAGGAAAACAAACCGATGGCATTGGTGGAAGAATGATAGATCTATTGGCAGTATTTGCATTGATTGCTGGTACAGCAACAACATTTGGTATTGCCACACCGCTTATATCAGAAATTTTAACGGATGTTTTTCAGATACAGTTAGAGCGTACAGCCTTGAACTTGATCATTCTGATTATCACATGTTTAATTTATACATATTCTTTACTTCATGGATTTCATGGAATCAGTTTCCTTGCAAAAATCTGCATTTACATGTTTTTCGGAATCTTATTGTATGTATTATTATTTGGTGGAAAAACCCGATATATTATTGAAAGTGGGATATCTTCTTTGGGTATCATGATGCAGAATTTCATAAGTTTAGCTACTGATACAGACCCGTTAAGGACATCTTATTTTCCTCAGAATTGGACAATTTATTATTGGGCTTATTGGATGGTATGGTGTGTAGCTTCCCCGTTTTTTATTGGAAGAATTTCAAAGGGCAGGAGCATACGGCAGGTAATTCTGGGTGGATATATGTTTGGTGCGGGGTCTACTATGGTAAGCTTTATCGTTTTAGGAAATTATTCAATGGAAATGCAGATGTCTGGGACGGTAGATTATGTGGGTGAATATAATCGGACAGGAGATTTATATCATATAATCGTAAGCATTATTAAAACACTTCCGGGTGCAACAATAGTACTGTTGGCAGTGGTATTTACGATGATTGCATTTTATGCGACATCATTTGATTCAATTGCATTGATAGCTTCTTGTTATAGCTATCGTAAATTGGATGGGCAGAAGCAGCCACATAAAGTTGTGCAGCTGATATGGTGTATTTTATTGATTCTGTTTCCGATTGCTTTGTTATTCACAAATAGTTCTATGAGTAACCTGCAATCGGTAAGCATTATTGCAGCATTTCCAATTGGTATGGTAATGATTTTGATTGTAATAAGTTTCTTTAAAGACGTTGAGAAGTATAAAAAAGATCTTGACAATAGTCAAAAGCAAACAAAATAAATTGAAAATGAAATATTTGATTAGCTGGAAGAGGAAGAAAAATAATGGTGACAAGATGTGTTATGAAAAATGACAAGAAGGAAAAGATATGGGATTTATTTGACCAAAAAGAAAATGCAAATGATATACAAACAATGATTTTAGAATATGAAAATGAATTTTCTGATGACATGGATATCTTTCTGATGAAAATGTGCCTTTTTATCTATGAGAATAAAATACAGGCAGCAATTGAAATCGGAAAACAGGCATTAAGAAAGAACCCATATTTATTAGAAATCCATCTTAAACTGGCAGAAGCATATAAGGATCAATCAAAGTATATTGAAGCGTATAAGCATTATTGTATATCCAAATTATTAGCGTCATTTGCAGGAGAAGAGAAAATATGCAGAGATTGCGAATTATTAGCAAAAGGTTCGTTAGAACAGTTGGAAGAACTAATCACTTATTTACCTGATGAACAGAAGATATATTTGTCTCAAAAAATGATACCAGCATTTCTTGGTTATGAAAAAAATCAATTTGGATATAATGAGCGGCGTTTTAGGACGTTTGAGCATATTGGTGGCGATTATTATTATGAGAGTGAAGAAGTAAAAAAATATGTTGGAATGTATCATAGACCTAGGCATGTAATAAATGAACTGGATGCAGTGCACTGGAAAATAGAATTTCAGGAAGTTGTAGAGGCAAATTACTTGAAACTCCCTGATACAGAGAAAAAATGGATTGTTCCAGTAGCGGTGGAAAAAAATACTACCCATTGGTTTGAAACAGATAATGGGAAAATGCCAGTTATTCAGCGAGACATTAAAAGCTTTTATTATTATAGAGTCGGAGGCGGCAGGGAAATAATATCTTCGGATATATGTTATTGGGGAAATCCAATACCGATTAAAAGTGATAAAAATAAGAAAAGATTGGTGTTAAGTATATTTGTTGATGGTCTGGCACAGGTATTGTTGACAGCAGATAAATTTGCACGCCTAATGCCTAATACTGCAAAATTTTTCAAAAATGGAATGGTTTGTAAACAGGCTTACAGTTCTGGGGAATGGACATATCCGAGTATAGCGGGAGTTATGTCAGGACTTGCAACAACCCAACATATGATGTTTCATAATGAAATTGATTGGAAACTTCCAAATTCAGTTAAAACACTGATGGAATATTTTCATGAGTCGGGATACTATACATCTGCTTTTTCAGGCGATTGGAGAATAATCCCATCATATGGGTACGCAAGGGGATGTGACCGATTTATTTATCAATTGCAACACGCAGGGTTTTCAGTCGAAAAAATGATTGGCGGTGTTATCAATGAAATAGATGCATTAAAAGAGATTAATCAGTTTGTGTGGGTATCGTTAGGGGATTTACATGATGTTGCTGATGAAATGGAATTACCAACCAGCGTGCAGACGCATTTGAAAATAGAAGATCGCGTATGCGAAACAGGAAGCGAGACATCTGTAAAGCAAAAATATGATATGGCTAAAAAAATTCAATATGAACAGATGTTACAATATATGGATCGTTATTTGGGAATGTTATTTTCATATTTAGAGAATACATATGAAGAAAATGAACTTATAGTGGCATTGTTTTCAGACCATGGACAAGGATTTTTGATACCGGAGGATGGGCAGTTTTTAGGACCGGAAAGAACAAATATAGCATTTATGTTTCGAAATGGACAACTTAAAGGTGAAACAGAGGAAGTTATGTCATCTTTGGATTATACGGCAATTTTATGTAAGATGGCGGGAATAGCATATTGTGAACAGGGGGTTGAGGGACGAACTCCAAGAATATTTGGTGGAAGTGGAAGAAGATGGGCGTTAACAGAGAGTTTACATCCAAAAGATTATTATAGAGCGGCACTGGTAAGTGAAAAGTATCGATTTTATTTTTGCAACCCGATTCCGGTTGGATATGATGGAAGATTTGAGATTGGAGATTATTCAATTTGTCTTACAGATAAAGAAGGAAGAAATGTTAATGATGAAGATGTTGAGAAGGAATGCTTAGATATTATTATGAGGCAGATAGTAAATCTGCGTATTTATTAAATGGCGCGTTGAGATTTGATGTATAATGGGAGAGAGAACTATGAAACGAAATATATTGTTAAATCCGGGACCGGCTACGACAACTGATACAGTAAAACAGGCACAGGTAGTGCCGGATATCTGCCCGAGGGAACAGGAATTTGTTGAAATTATGAAGCAGATACGAAAAGATTTAGTTAAAATTGTGCATGGAGATGAGCAGGATGATACAGCTGTATTGTTTTGTGGTTCAGGTACGATTTCTATGGATGTCTGTTTAAATTCATTATTGCCGGAAGAGAAGAAAATTCTGATCATTAATAATGGGGCGTATAGTTCAAGAGCGGTAGAGATATGTGAATATTATGGAATGCCATTCATTAATCTGGAGTGCCCAATAGATGAAAGACCATCATTAGAGTTGATAGAACAGGTGCTAAAAGAAAATAAGGATATAGCGCTTGTATATACAACACACAATGAAACAGGAACAGGTATCTTGAATCCGGTGCGGGAGATCGGAGCACTGGTACATCGGTATGGAGCAGTTTTTGTGGTAGATACTACATCGACATATGCGATGAGACCGATTGATATGAAGAAGGATAATATTGACTTCTGTATGGCATCTGCGCAAAAAGGATTAATGGCGATGACGGGTGTATCATTTGTGATTGGCAATAAAAGCATAATAGAGGGTTCAAAAAATTATCCAAAACGTTCCTATTATTGCAATTTGTATTTACAATATGACTATTTCGAAAAACATGGAGAAATGCACTTTACACCGCCTGTACAGACAGTTTATGCAATGCGTCAGGCAATAGCAGAGTATTTTGCGGAAGGAGAGCAGGAAAAGTGGAAGCGCCATACCAGAGTGTATGATGCATTGTACAGTGGCCTTGAGCGACTGGGTTTTCAGAATGTGATAAAGAAGGAATGGCAGGCGGGACTGGTGGTTGCAGTGAAATATCCGGATGATCCAAACTGGAGTTTTTCTGCCATCCATGATTTCTGCTACGAGAGAGGTTTTACCATTTATCCGGGTAAAATTAATAATACGGAGACATTTCGCTTATGTGCGTTAGGTGCTATTGACGAAGCTGATATTGAAGATTTCTTTGAAGTATTTGAAGAAGGATTAAAGCAGATGGGAGTTTCTCTGCCAGTGCATTACCAGAAATGAAGAACGGATATTTAAAATATGTTAAAAGAAAAAGATGAGATAGCTATTTTAATGGCTGCAGGATTAGGTACAAGAATGCGTCCGTTGACAGAGCAGATTCCTAAGCCACTTGTTCCTGTTATGGGAACACCTCTGATAGAAACGGTTATTTGCGCTTTAGAACGGCGGGGAATAAAAAGAATATATGTTGTTGTTGGTTATTTAAAAGAACAATTCTCTTATTTGTTGGAAAAATATGATAACTTAGAGATTGTTGAAAATAAGGAATATTTGAAAAAAAACAATATTTCGTCATTGTATGCAGTGAGAGACATTCTTGGAAGTTCAGATTGTTTTATTTGTGAAGCTGATTTGTATGTGCCCGATGATAATATTTTTTTGAGACAATATTCAACTTCGTGCTATTTTGGGAAAATGGTAGAGGGCTATTCTTCGGACTGGGTATTCGATGTGCAAAATGGTAATATTACAAGAGTAGGAAAAGGTGGCACAGATACATATAACATGGCAGGTATTTCTTATTGGAAGAGGGCAGATGCGTTAATCATAAAAAAAGCAATTGAAGCATCATATCAGAAACCGGGACATGAGAAATTATTTTGGGATGAGATTGTTGATCAGGAATTAAAACGTTTAAAGGTTCAGGTAGAGGAAATATCACCGGAAAGTGTAATAGAAGTTGATACACTGGAGGAATTGAGCCAGCTGGATTCGAGGTATAAGATATGTTAGTAACAGATTTTGTGGAGCAAATAAAAAAAATAGGAATAAAAACATTAGCCGGGGTACCAGATTCTGCATTAAAGCCTTTTTGTGATTATATCAATGGGGCAGGGAAAAATGAATTTGAACATTATGTGCCGGTAAATGAAGGGGCAGCTGTTGGCATTGCAATTGGGAATTATTTAGCAACTGGAGTGCCGGTCTGCGTTTATATGCAGAATAGCGGGCTGGGAAATATAGTAAATCCAATTACATCGCTTGCTAATAAAGATGTATATGGAATACCAATGTTATTATTAGTGGGATGGCGCGGTGAGCCAGGAACAAAAGATGAACCTCAGCATAAATATATGGGGAAAATAACGGAAGACTTACTGCGTGTGCTGGGAATCGAATATATAGTGTTGGAAAAGGAACTTTCTATGCAGGAAATAATGTGTAGTTTTGACAGAGCAGCACAGGTGCTAAAGGAAGGAAAACAGTTTGCATTTATTTTGAAAAGAGATTTTCTACAGAATAATAACAGTAGTGATTATAAAAACAATAATAGTTTAGTAAGAGAAGATGCAATAGCGACAATAATAAAAACGCTGGATGAAAGTGATGTCGTCATTTCTACAACAGGAAAGATTTCAAGAGAAGTATATGAGCAGAGTAATAGAATAAAAGGGAGTCATGCACAGGATTTTCTGACGGTAGGCGGAATGGGACATGCATCTATGATCGCACTTGGAATGGCTCATAAATTAGAGAAA
Organism: Roseburia sp. AM23-20; assembly: GCF_003470905.1. Taxonomy (NCBI): domain Bacteria; kingdom Bacillati; phylum Bacillota; class Clostridia; order Lachnospirales; family Lachnospiraceae; genus Roseburia; species Roseburia sp. AM23-20. The sequence goes on along the minus strand of NZ_QRHS01000042.1, from coordinate 1,587 downwards.
AAAAGGGTGTATTGTCTGGATGGAGATGGAGCGGTGCTTATGCATATGGGAAGTATGGCATATATAGCAAAACAGAAACCGCAAAATTTGATCCATATTTGTCTGAATAATGATGCGCATGAATCGGTAGGAGGAATGCCAACTGGTTGTGTGGGATTAAGCTATGCGGATATTGCCGGGACCGTTGGGTATGAAAGGGTGTATTGCGTGGATAAGCAGCAGGATTTAACAAAGGTGTTGAGTGACATAAAAAAGAAAAGGAATCTTACATTCATTGAGATAAAGGTGGCAATGCAATCGAGGGCAGATCTGGGGAGACCAAAGGAAACTGCAGAAGAAAATAAAAATAATTTTATGAAATATCATGGGGTTGGCTTATGAAAAAAGTATATGCTTGTTTTTGCACGGACGTAATACATGAAGGACATCTGAATATTATTCGGGAAGCAAAAAAATATGGAAAATTGATTGCAGGTGTATTGAGTGACACGGCAATGATTCGATATAACCGCTTTCCGACGGTATCATTTGAAGATCGAAAAAAAATGTTAGAACAGATACCGGAAGTGGATGAGGTGGTCGTCCAGGATGAGGTAATGTATGGTTCCATTTTAGAAAAAATAAAACCAGATTATGTTATACATGGTGACAATTGGCTAAATGATCCAATGGAAGTGATCCGGGATAATGTCATTGAAAATCTGAAAAAATGGGGAGGCCAGTTAATAGAAATCCCATATACATATAATGAGCAGGTAAGGAATATTGAAGCTGTTATGCGGGAAAGGACTGCTATGCCGGAATATCGTAGAAAACGGTTACGGCAATTATTACAGTTATGTCCAATAGTAAAGACACTGGAAGTGCATAGTGGTCTGACAGGATTGATAGCGGAAAAGACAATTGTGGCCAATAACGGTGAGATTGATCAATTTGATGCAATGTGGTTATCAAGTCTGTGTGATTCGACAGCGAAAGGAAAACCTGATATTGAACTGGTAGACATGTCATCCAGACTTCGTACGGTGGATGACGTGTTGGAGGTTACAACGAAGCCAATCATATTAGATGGGGATACCGGTGGTATGATTGAGCATTTTGTATACAACGTAAGAACATTAGAACGTGTAGGGGTCTCAGCAGTTATTATCGAGGATAAGACGGGACTCAAGAAAAACTCTTTGTTTGGAACAGAGGTAGAGCAGACACAGGATAGTATAGAAAACTTTACTGCAAAAATCAGAGCGGGGAAACGTGCGCAGCGTACAAAAGATTTTATGATTATTGCACGGATTGAGAGCCTTATTTTAGAAAAGGGATTAGAGGATGCACTTGTGAGAGCATTTGCATATGTGGACGCAGGTGCAGACGGCATTATGATTCACAGTAGAAAAAAAACTCCTGATGAAATATTTGCGTTTTGTGACAGATTTCGTGAAAAAGATAAAATTACTCCCCTGGTCGTTGTGCCGACCTCTTATAATGAGACATATGAAAGTGAACTACAACAGCATGGAATTAATATTGTAATATAGTAAGTACGTAATCATCTGTACCTTGCCTTTAAAAAAAACATGCCGCCCATCA